>NZ_FNAQ01000004.1 GCF_900101955.1 Desulfuromonas thiophila
TACAACGAGCGAAGTTCAGCGGAGCGCTGCAATGGTCGCTTCAAGGATGAGTTTGGCGGCCGCAGCATTCAGGTTCGCGGCCCGGACAAGGTCATGATGCATGCCATGTTCGGTATCGTCACTTTATTTGCCGACCAGTTGCTCAAAGTCACTGGTTGCTGATGTCAAAGAACAAGAAACTGGAGCTCTGAGGGGGGACGTCCGTCCGGAAATCCGGAAAAGATCCCTTTCTGGCCTGATTTTCGGGCCCAAGCCGGCACTCATGTCCCCAGATCGTTTGTCAACGCCTCAGCTCAGAACTTTTTGCAAGAGGCTCAGTTGTATGCTTTAATCGGAGCAACGGTGTCGATTCACCGCCACAGGCAAAGTCAGGTAAAAGGTCGTTCCGATCTCTGGCGTTGGGTCGCACCAGATCGACCCGCCATGATTCTCCACAATGCGCTTGCACAGGGCCAGCCCGATTCCACTCCCTGCATATTGTTCACGGTCATGCAGCCGCTTAAACATCGCAAACACCTCCTCGGCCTGAGACGGGTCAAAACCGATACCATTGTCAGAAACCGCCACCCGAACCATGGAGGGCGCTTCGGAATCGGCTGTAGCAGAAATACGGATGGCGGGCACGATCCCTTCACGATGAAACTTAAGACTGTTGCCAATGAGGTTCTGAAACAGCTGTATCAGCTGGACCCGGTCGCCCTCAACCTCGACCGGCGCCTCACAGCTTATAGCCGCACCGGTTTCCTCAATAAGAAGCTGAAGGTTTTTCTGTGCCTCCTCCACCACCATGGTTAACGACAACTGTTCGAACGCTTTCCCTTGTGTGGTTAATCGAGAATAGGCCAGCAGATCATTGATCAATTGTTGCATGCGCTGGGCGCCATCCAGAGAATAGGCCAGAAAATCGCGCGCATCTTCATCCAGCCGATCACCATAACGATCGGCCAGCAGGCGGTTGTAACTGCTCACCATACGCAACGGCTCGCGCAGATCGTGGGAAGCAATATAGGCAAACTGCTCCAGATCACGATTGGAACGCTGCAGCTCCTTCAGCGCAACACGCAGACTCTGCTCGGCTTTCTTCCGCTGCGCGACATCAAGAACGATCGCCACATAAATAGCCTCATTATCGATCTCGACCAGCTGAAGATGGATTTCAGCCGGATAGGACAGCCCGTTTTTTCGTTGGTGGACTGTTTCAAAAACAACCTTATCCGCACGTCCTTCGACCAGTGGCTGTATCGCCTGCTTAAAAGACGCCAGATCATACTCGGGTTTGATATCAAGCGGCGTCATCTGCCTTAACTCCTGTTCTGAGTAGCCGAGATTGTCCAAGGCCGCCCGATTAGCCTGGAGAAAACGCAGCGTATCGGCATCAAAAAGGTAGATTTCATTAACCGATTGGTCAAAAATTCTATCAAATCTCTTTTTCTCCAGCTCTGAGAGCTTGCGCTCGCTGATGTCCTGATGTGTGCCAAACATCATCAGAGGCTGCCCCTCCTCCGTGCGGGACAACACCTTGCCCCGATCCAAAACCCAGACCCAGTGCCCGTCGCGGTGGCGCAGGCGGAATTCACACTCGTAGACAGGGCTATCCCCGGAAAAATGCCTTTTCAGAGCCAGCTCGGCATGCTTGAGGTCATCGGGATGAACCAGATCGCTCCAGGTTTGGATCGAAATCGGCGCCAGATCGTCGAGCGCATAACCGATCATCTCCGCCCAGCGCTCATTGAAGCGAGTCTCCCCGGTCTGTACATTCCATTCCCAGGTACCGGCACTGGTACCATGCAGGACATTATCCAGCCGCTGGCGCTCAAGCTTCAGCTGACGGCGGCTAAAATAGAGATAGATACCGAGCAGGCTGACAACCCCGAACAACATGCCTGATAAAACAAGGGTCCCACGGTAAGTCTGCCAAACATCGGCGATCCGCATTTCGGGCAATTCATCAAACGGCGCAACCCGCAGATCCCGCATCAGCTGTTCCGTCGAGGAATAATCGGCCGGCGGCTGAAAGCCCTTCAAGGCAAAAACCGAACCAGACGAGACCGGCAGTTCAACCTTGAGCAGAGCGGCGATCAGCCATTTTTTCTGCTCCGACGGCACATGGCGCAACGATGCCAGCGGCCATTCCGGGTAGAGGTGGGTCGAAACCATGACCGGATAATCGATAAACTGCTGGAGATGAATCACTTTCAACTGCGCAGGATCAATCGTGCCGGCCGCCGCCATCCGCTCGATCGTGCCGGCACGGGCGAACCCGACATCGGCCCTGCCCTCCAATACCGCCAGCACCATTTTGTCGTGGGGCAGCCCGGTCACGACATAGTGATCCGGCTGAACAAGGGGCAGGCCGGCCAGAAACAGCTCATACTGCTGCACCTGGGCGGCGCCGAACGCTGAATCGAATGCAATGGCCACCCGTTTGCCGGCCAGGTCCTCCAAACAGTTGACGGACGCATTGTCCGCACGAGCAAAAATGGTCCCGCCAAACGAATAAAACGAACGTATGCCATTGCTCCGCACCAACGTCACCAGGGGTGCGGACAGTCCATACAGCGTGCGGAAACGAATATACTGGGCCGGATTGGTAAAAACAAAATCGATCTGCCGCTCCGAGATTGCCGTTTCCAGCTCATCCTGGGCAAGGGGAAGAATACGCACGTTCAACTGCGGCTCAAGGCGATTGAGGTACGCCTCCAGCTCCGACCAGGTCCTTGCCGCCACCGGTTTGGGTTGAAAGGACAGAACACCAATGGTCAGCTCACCCGCCTGAGCCGGAGCAACAAAAAGCAGGCCCAGCAACAGGGCCCATAAACATCGGCACTTCATCAGTTTCGCTCCGGGGCAGGAGGCAGAAAGGAGGCGTCGAACAAGCTCGAACAGTCAACGCCTTCCGCCAGAGCACCGGCCTGTTGCAACCCCCTGATCAGCTTTGCCAACTGGGGATTGGTTTCAGGGGTTGACCGGCTGAGAAACTGGCGATTCCACTCCCGGGTGGGAAAGGTAATCTGGCGCAAAATGAGATCGATGACTTCAAAGGGCTGGTTGAGGATTGTCGCGAGGCGATTGATCGTATCCGGCTCATCGGCAATAAGCTTTTTCACAACAGAAAAGTGCCCCGACAGCAGATGTTTCAGCGCCGGACGAAACAGATCCAGACGATCGCCGCGTACCGCCAGCACATCCAGGATCAGGTTCGGAATCTGATGCGAATCGAACAGGCAGACCGCCTCCGGCCCGATGCCCTCAGCCAGTGGCAGATAGGTAATCAGCGCATCGACCTCCGGTTCTTGCCACAACCGGCCGTGGTCCGAAACGATGGCCGTCGTCAAGGTCACATCCTGAGCCGTCAGTCCGGCACGCCGCAGCACCTCACCAAGAATCAGGCGACTGAGGGCGGAATCTTCCATGCCGATGGTCGCCCCTTTCAGAGCCTGCAGGGTTGCGACCGGCGGCTTGGCCAGGAGGAGATCCGCACCGGCCGAGGCATCAAGCACCAGCACAACCGTCAGGGGGACACCCTTCTGCCGCAGAAACAACACCTCGTCCAGGGTCACGGTTGCCGCATCCACTTTGCCCTCGCACAGCAACCGGCTCGACGCAGACAAGGACACACTGGGAACCAGTTCAACCTGAGCGGCATCAAGCCGATGTTCCTGCTGGCAGAGAATCAGGGACTGATAGCCCAGCCAGGGATGAACGGCGACACGCAACGGACGGGACGACAGATCCTGACAACTGCACACCAGCACGACCAGCAGCACTGGAAAAAAAAGTGCGCTGAAACACCGCTGGAAAAAAATCCTGACCCGATTTAGCACGGCCAGCGCCCTGCGAGCACGTACAAATACCATCCTGAACTCACGATCTTTTCCCCCGCGCCGCCTCGGCAGGTCGAGGCAGGGTGAAATAAAAACAGCTGCCATTACCCGGCTCCGAAGTCGCCCAGATCCGGCCGCCATGGCGTTCAACAATTTTTCTGCACAGAGCAAGGCCGATGCCGCACCCTGCGGCCTGACTGTCTGGATCAATTCGTTTGAACATCTGAAAGATCTTGTCCTGATACAGCTCGCTGTCAAAACCGATGCCGTTATCCGCTATCCTGAACTCCCACTCCTGTTCCTTTTCGTCACAGCCAATCTCCAGCCGGGGTGGACGGGACTGATTGTAGCGAATGGCATTACTGATCAAGTTCTGCCACAGCTGTCGCAACTGGCTGCTATCGACAGCAACCCGGGGCAGGCTGTCGACATGGACACAGGCCTGCCGTTCGGAAATCTGGGCATGTAAATCATCCAGCACACTGCGAACAATCGCATTCATATCAACAGGATTAAACGTTTTCTCCTGGGTCTCAAGCCGTGAAAAGGTCAGCAGCCCCTCCACCATTTTGCGCATGCGTGCTGCACCTTCGACGGCAAAATGGATAAACTCACGCCCGATCTCATCCAGACTGGCCTGATAGCGCTTCTCCAGCAGCGCAAGAAAGCCGGAAATTGACCGCAGCGGCTCGAAAAGATCATGGGAAGCCACATAGGCAAACTGCTGAAGATCCTCATTGGAGCGCTGCAGGTTCCGCGTCAGGACATGCAGCATCTGCTGATCGTAGGCCCGCTGCAGGGCAATGGCTGCCAGATCGCCAAACATGGCCGCCAGATGAGCATCGCGCGGGGTAAAGTCTGTCGGCTTGTTCGCCATGCCCATGATGCCGACCGTCCTGCCACCAACATTGAGCGGCGCAAACAGCACGTTGTCGAGCCGGACATGGCCCCCGGGCATCATTTTGACCCACTCACTGTGCATGAAGTCATTTTCGTAAGCGACCCCCTGCGTGCGGTAGGCGATCTCGCGCAGCCCCCGGATCGGCATCGGCAGGCTCGGGTCAACAGTACAGGGCCGCCCGCCGGCTTCAAGGAAGAGAACCTCGTTTTCATCCCCCTTCTCTGACAGCAGGGCCACATAGCCCGAGGTAGCCCCTATCAGGCCAATGGCGGCATCGAAAATCTGTCGCGCGACCTGTTCAAAACTGTCCGCCCCCAGAACCGACCGGGCCGCGTTGAGATACGCCTGGACCAGCGCCTCCTGATCGTGCAATTCAGCTTCGAGCTGCTGCAGTCTGACCCCGAGCTGCGCATCAGTTTCATTCTCCATGTAGCCCCCTTCTGGTTCATCAGCAGGTTCCGCACCTTGAGGCGGGGGCAACGGCAGGCACAGGTGAAAAACCGTACCCTTGCCCGGTGTGCTGTCAACCCCAATGGTTCCCTGGTGCTTACTGATAATATCGTAGCAGACACTCAATCCCAGCCCGGTTCCCTTACCAACCTCCTTGGTGGTGAAAAAAGGATCGAAAATCAGCCGCTTAACCTCGTTACTCATACTACTGCCAGTGTCGGTCACCGTGACATGAGCCCACCCGTCCTCGGCCCAGGTTCACAGGATAATAAGAAAATGCTTCCGAAAACCGGTAAACCGTTCGACAAGCAAAAAACAAACCTTATACTTGATGACACGCAGGGTGGGCAGTGCCTTGGCCGGAGGTCACCACATGGAACCGATAAATCTTGAAAAACTCGAAACCGAGCTGCTGCTGAAAGCGCTTCACGACCGTTACGGCTACGATTTCAGCCACTACGCCCCGGCCTCACTCAACCGGCGTATTGCCAGTTTCCTGAGCAAAAGCGGTTATCAGCACACGGCCGATCTGATTCCGCGGTTGCTGCGCGACCGTGCCTTTTTCAACCAACTGCTGTTCACCATCTCCGTCACCGTCACCGAAATGTTCCGCGATCCGGAGTTCTACCGCGCCCTGCGTGAATCCATCCTGCCGGTACTGCGCACCTACCCGTCGCTGCGCATCTGGCACGCCGGCTGCGCCACCGGCGAAGAGGTCTATTCCATGGCGATCCTGCTGCAGGAAGAGGGGATCGCCGAGCACTGCCAGCTCTATGCCACGGACATCAATGACGACTCCCTCAACCAGGCCAGGCAGGGCATTTTCAATGTCGATCGCATGCGCGAGTACACCCTCAACTACCAGCAGGCCGGCGGGCTCGGCAGCTTCTCCGATTACTACCACTGCCGCTACGACTCAGCGATCATGGACTCCTCGCTACGCCAGCGCATCACCTTCGCCAATCACAATCTGGTTTCCGATGGCATTTTTGGCGAAATGCACCTGATCTGCTGCCGCAATGTGCTGATCTACTTTGATCGCGAGCTTCAGGATCGGGCCCTGCACCTGTTCGCCGATGCCCTGACACCGCGCGGATTCCTCTGCCTCGGCACCAAGGAAACACCGGCTTTTTCCACTGTCGCCGATTTCTTCAACCCCGTCGCAGGAGCGTCGCACTGTTACCAGATCAATGACAAGCACCAGACACAGAACCCGATTTTCACAACCTGAGACCGGAATGGAAACGTGCACGCCACATCAAGAAAAAACCGGACCAGCCAGGCCGCCCTTCCAGTGCGTCGTCATCGGCGGCTCTGCGGGCGCCCTGACCGCGCTCAACGCGCTGACGGCGGTTCTTGCGCCGGGGTTTCCGGTGCCACTGGTGTGCGTGATCCATCTCCATCCACACTCGCACACCGACACCTTCGTTCGCGCGCTACTGGCTCAGACGTCCCTGCTGGTGAAGGAAGCCGATGACAAGGAAGCACTGCGCCCGGCCACACTCTACCTGGCCCCGGCCAACTATCACCTGCTGATCGAACAGGACCGCAGCCTGGCCCTGTCTGTTGACGGAAAAGTCAACCACAGCCGTCCGTCCATCGATGTCCTGTTTGAAACGGCCGCACTGGCCTACCGTGATCAACTGGCCGGAATTCTGCTCAGCGGAGCCTCCAACGACGGGGCTGCCGGCTTGCGCCGTATCCATGATCTCGGGGGCAAGACCCTGGTACAAACCCCGGACACGGCAGAAGTTCCATATATGCCGCAAAGTGCTTTAGCTGCAACGGAAACCGACGCCGTTCTGCCGCCGGTCGAGATCGGCCACTGGCTCAATGCCCGGCTTGCGCGTTTTTTTTCACCCTGAGGAGATGACCATGTCTGCCATGTCTGCCACATCTGTTACAGCGCGTCGGCTTCCCTGCCGAACCCTGCTGCTCGCTCTGCTCACCAGCCTGCTGTTGCCAACCTTCGCCCTGTCCATCCAGCAACCCACCAACGGGGCGCATCACAACAAGCAGTACCGTTTCGCCGTTCTGCTCGCTGGCGACCACCGCACGCCCCGCATTGACGGCTTCAAACAGGAGATGGCCAGGCACGGCGATCAGTACGGCGTCCACCATGTCTACACCTTTTTCAACGCCGAAGGCAACAGCAGCCAGCTCCTGCCGCTGGCGCGCCAGATCGTCGCCAGCCATCCGGATGTGGCCATTGCCGCCGGCGGCATCGAAGCGGACGCCCTGAAACTGGCCACGGATGAGGCCCCCCTGCCGGTCGTGTTTCTCTTCAGCGCTTCCTGCGTCGAGCGCGGCCAGATTGAAAGCATCCGCCATCCCGGTGGCAATCTGACCGGCATTGACAGCAATGACACGGTGCTGACGGAAAAACGCCTGTGGTATCTGCACAAAATGCTGCCAGGAATCAAACACGTCACCTGCTTCAGCATTCCAACCATTGGTTCTTCCGCCGAATCCGCCGTGCTGGCGGTTGAGGCCGGCAAGAAACTCGGTCTGGAGGTACGCATTATCGATCTCGAGAGCAAGGACGAGCTGAAGAGCAAGGCGCAGCAGCTTGTCCGGCGGGACAATACCGACGCCATTCTGCTGTTTCCCTGCGGGCCTATCCATCAGGTATTCGGCGAGGCCCTGGCCCCGTTGGCGACGGAGTTGGGCATCCCCATTTTTGGTGACTTCGATGACAGCCTCGCCAAGGGAGCGTTCGCCCACTACGGCAGTCTGCAAAGTGCCGACGGGGCCCAGGCCGCGCGCCTGGCTATCAAGATTCTTCACGGCGCATCCCCCGCCGACATTCCCGTCGAAATCCCTCAGCATTACGAGCTGGTACTCAATCGCAGCATGATCGAACGGCTGAAACTGAATCTGCCACCCCAGATCTGGCGGCTGGCCGACCGCATCGTCGATGCCGCCCCGGCCTTCTGACGCAGGGAGTGAATGATGGCGCACATCAATCCTTTTAAAACCATCCAGTTCCGGCTGCCGGCCCTGATTCTGCTGATCGGCCTGGTTCCGCTGGCACTCTTTGGTTTCTTCTCGCTGCTGGCCAGTTATCACGAACTGCTCAGGGTTCAGATCCGTGCCGGCCAGCGCACGGCCGTCATGGCCGTGCAGCAGATCGAGCAAACATTGCAGGACAGCGCACGCAACCTGACCACCACCGCTGAAAACCTGTCCTTGTCTTCTCTGCCACCTGAGGAGCAGGAATGGACCCTGCTGATGATGCTCAAGCAGCAGCCGGAACTCAAAGGTCTTAGAATCCTTGACCCGTCCGGTACAACCCGGATCAAAATCGACAACGACAGAGTCCACGCAAGCGGTGCCCTCGCAGACCAGAGTGTCCGGCCAGACATGGCAGCGCTGCGGCAGGGTAAAACCGTCTTCAGCGCGCCAAACTTCAGCGAAGGACTCGGTTACCTGCTGACCATCGACATCCCACTGGTTGATCCGGTCAACCGCACCCTGTCAGCCGTGCTGCGCGCCAAGCTGGCTGCGGCCCCCCTCTTTTCCGCCATAACCGACATCCGCATCGGCGAGCAGGGCGGCCTCTATGTGCTGGATGGTGAAAACCGGCTACTGGCCCATTCCGACCCGAGTCTGGTGTTCAGGGAGACCCGCTTTACCCCGGGATTCATGGCGATCACCCAGGATGGGTCAACGGATGAACACGTTCGCTACGCCAGCCTCAAAGGGATTGAGGTCTTCGGCGCCGGAGCACGAGGCCCGCTTACCGGCTGGTGGGTGGTCGCCGAACGCCCGGCTGCGGAAACCCTGGCTGAAATCCATCGCACCCGCGCCCTGCTGCTGTGGATGCTGGCAGGCATGGGTGCGCTGTGTCTGCCCCTGACCCTGTTTTTCAGCGCCCGCATCACCCGACCCCTGAAGCGTCTTGAGCAGGCAGCACGCGCCATCAGCGACGGCCACTTCAATCAGCAGATTTCGGTAGCAGGCAATAATGAGCTCGCCCGCGTAGCCCAGGCGTTCAATCAGATGTGCCGCGACCTGCTCCACTACGCTACCCAGCAGCAGCATACCAGTTGGCTAAAGGATGGCTTGGGCCTGCTGGAACAACAGACTCGCAGCATCCTCGACTTAAATCAGCTCGGCCACCGGGCGCTGCAGGTAATGGCGCAACACAGCGGCATTGCCGCCGCCCGGTTGCTGATCCCTCTTGCAAACCAGGGCTGGCAGCAGGTCGGCAGCTACTGTGTCGAAGTGGATTCCGCCGAGTCGGTTGACCGCCGGCAGGGGTTGGCGCTGGTGCAGCAGTGCGCTCAGGATCGAACGGTCGTGACCCTCGAAAACATCGCCCGCGATCAGCTGGTGGTGGCCACTGGCTTTGCCGGCATCCATCCGGGGCACTTGCTCGCAATGCCGCTGCTGTTCGAGGACGAACTGGTTGCGGTATTGGAACTGGCCAGCCTACCCCCATTCAGCGAGGCTCAGCGCCAGTTTTTCGATCACATTGCACCAGCTCTGGCCGTCATCCTCCACAGCAGTCAATCACGCAAACGACTGGAACAGGCGCTGAAGCAGTCGCAGGAGCTGAGCGCCCAGCTGCAGGCCCAACAGGAGGAACTGCGCGTCGCCAACGAAGAGCTGGAAGAACAGACCCAGCAACTGCGCGCCTCGGAAGAACAGCTGCGCGTCCAGCAGGAGGAACTGCAGAGCGCCAACGAGGAACTGGAAGAAAAAACTGAAACCCTGGCCGCCCAGCAAAAGCTGCAGATGGAGAAAAACCGCGCCCTGCAGGCGGCACAGGAGAGCCTGCAGGAAAAAGCCGCAGAACTCGAAAAGGCCAGCCGCTACAAATCGGAATTCCTGGCCAACATGTCTCATGAGCTGCGCACCCCCCTCAACAGCCTGCTGATTCTGGCGCATGAACTGGCCGGCAACAAATCGGGCCATCTCGACGACAAGGAAACCGAGGCCGCGCAGATTATCTACAGCAGCGGCAGTGACCTGCTGCAGCTGATCAATGAGATCCTCGACCTGTCCAAGATCGAGGCGGGGCGACTGGAACTGCATCGTCAACCGGTTTTTCTCGATCTGCTGAGCCGGCGACTGGAAGCGGCCTTCCGCCACATGGCCGACAGCAAAAACCTCAGCTTCAGCCTTGAGCGCAGTGAGGGCACCGCCGAACTGGTGGTCACTGACCCACAGAGATTGGAACAGATCCTGAAGAACCTGCTGTCCAACGCCCTCAAATTCACCGACCGGGGTGGCGTCAGCGTACGCTTTTACCAGCCTGACTCCGACGAGGCGGCGCGCCAGCAACTGGGCGATAAGCCGCTGCTGGCCATTGCCGTGCGCGATACCGGTATCGGCATCGCCAAGGACCATCTGGAAGACATCTTCGGCGCATTTCAGCAGGTCGATGGCACCATCTCCCGCCGCTACGGCGGCACCGGCCTCGGCCTGTCCATCACCCGCGAACTGAGCAAACTGCTAGGTGCCAGGGTCACGGTCGACAGCGAGCCGGGCAAGGGATCCACCTTCACCCTTTACCTGCCATTGGGCCAGGAAGCCCCCGCAGCGGCCAGCCAGGAGACTGTACCGGCGGCACCAGCCCAGGCGCAGGGCGTGTCGCCCAGGCCGGAAGAACCTTCTGCACCAGCGGACCCCGCGCAGCGGCCAAAATCCCTCGAAGACGATCGCGAGCAGCTGTCACCACACGACCATGTCATCCTGATCGTTGAGGACGATCTGCGCTTTGCCCGCATCCTGGCCGACCTGTGTCACGAACGCCATTTCCGCTTTCTGCACAGTGCCGACGGCGAATCAGCCCTTGAGCTGCTGCAGCAGACACCGGCCATCTGCGCCATCCTGCTCGATATGCGCCTACCCGGCCTGCACGGCATGGAACTGCTGGAGATCGTCAAAAACGACCGCAACCTGCGCCACATCCCGGTGCACGTCATCACTGCCACGGAGGACAGCAACGAAGCCCTGCAGCGCGGTGCCCTCAGCCTGGTGCGCAAACCGGTTCAGGCAAAAGAATTGGAAGGCGTTTTCAAACAGATTGAAAGTATGTCCCGCCAGTCGATCCGCCAGCTGCTGATTGTGGAAGGGGAATCAGGCGAAGCCGATGAGATCCGCCGCATCATCGGCAATGGCAATGTCCATTCCACTGCGGTCAACAGCGGTGAATCCGCGTTGACAACGTTGCAGGAGAAAAACATCGACTGCATGGTGCTCGATCTCAACCTGCCGGACATGAGCGCCATCGACCTGTTGCAGCAGATCGATGCCCTTGACAATCTGGCCGTGCCGCCGGTCATCATCTACAGCGGGCGGCGGTTGAGCGAAAAAGAAGAACAGCAGCTATCGCACTACACCCGCTCCATCATCATCCGCGACGGCAACCGATCTCCCGACCGGCTTCTGGATGAAGCCTCGCTGTTTCTGCACCGCATGGTCAGCGAACTGCCGGACCAGAAACAGAAGATCATCGATTCGCTGCACCGCAATGAAAACATTTTTGACAGCAAGACGGTGCTGCTGGTCGATGATGACATGCGCAATATCTTTGCCCTGTCCCACGTGCTGGAGCAGCGAGGTCTGACGGTGCTGCAGGCCGCCAATGGCCAGAAAGCACTGGAGGTGCTCGACGAGCACCCGGAGATCAACCTGGTGCTGATGGACATCATGATGCCAATCATGGACGGTTACGAAGCCACGCGGCGCATCCGCGCCCGCGAAAACGGCGGAAATCTGCCCATTCTGGCCCTGACCGCCAAGGCCATGCCGGAAGACCGTCAGCGCTGTCTTGACGCCGGGGCCAACGACTACCTGACCAAGCCAGTCCACGTGGAACGACTGCTGTCGCTGCTGCGCATCTGGCTGTACCGTTAAGTCGCCCAAAGGAGTGTCGGTTATGAATGAAGACTGGATTGATTTTGCCCAGCAGCAGGCGCCGCCACTGGTGCTGCTGGTGGATGACCGGGAAGCCAATCTGAAGGCGATGGAAACCATTCTCGCACCGCTGCAGGTGGGAACCCGCTGCGCGCGCTCGGGCAATGAGGCCCTGGCTTTGACTCTGGAACACGATTTCGCCCTGGCTCTGATCGACGTGCAGATGCCCGGCATGGATGGCTACGAAACCGTTACGCTCCTGCGCCAGGCCAGGAAAACCATGCAGCTGCCCGTCATCTTTGTTTCGGCCATCTACTCCGGCGACTTCCATCACCTCAAGGGGGTGGAAGTCGGCGCAGTGGATTTCATCGAAAAGCCTATCGTGCCCGAGCTGCTGCTGGGCAAGGTGCGCATTTTTCTCGATCTCTACCGTCACAAGAAGGCCCTGGAAAATGGCAACCATTTTCTCGAACAGCAGGTGGCCCAGAAGACCGCCCAGCTGCGCGAGGAAATCGAGCAGCGCAAAGGGACGGAAAAGACCCTGCGTTCCGTGCTCGGCAAGCTGGAGAAATCCAACATTGAACTGAGCCGCTTTGCTTTCATCTCCTCCCACGATCTCAAAGAGCCGTTGCGCACCATCGTCAGTTTCAGCCAGTTGCTGCAGAAACGCTGCAACCACCTCGACAAGGAACCGGCCGAGTACCTGCTTTTCATCATTGCCGCCGCGCGCCAGCTCGAAGCCATGATCGACGGGCTGCTACAGTTTTCCCAGATCGACGAGCTGGGGCCCGGCGACGTGGAGGTGGACCTCGAACGCACGTTACGGCGCGTTCTGACCACTATGGAACCACAGAGCCAGGCCCACCAGCTGCAACTGACCTGCGACCCGCTGCCCGTCATCCGCGGCAACGAGTCGCAGTTCGAGACACTTTGGTTTCACCTGCTCGACAATGCCTTCAAGTTTCACCGCCAGCTGCCACTGAAAATCGACATCCGCTGTGAAGAACAGGATAAAAACTGGCTGCTGCGCCTGTGCGATAACGGCATCGGCATGGATCCCTCCCAGTTTGACAACGTGTTTCTGATCTTCAAGCGCCTGCACACGGCCGAACACTATCCCGGCATCGGTCTGGGGCTGGCCCTGTGCCGCAAGATTGTTGAACATCATGGCGGCGAGATCTGGCTCGAAAACAGCCCCGACCAGGGACTCTGTGCCTGCCTGCGGCTGCCGAAGGAAAATCGGCCACAGCAAAAAAAACCGTCCGGCACGCAAGGAGAAGTCACCCCATGACCCGCCCACAGCACCAGAACCTCTGGGGCTGCGCGCTCCGCTGGCTGATCCGCAGCCTGGCCCTTGTGGCTCTGCTGACCCTGACGGGCTGTGGCGACGCGCCTGGGCCACAGAAGGCAGCCAGCCCGGCCCCCACAGCGGTACGTATTGCGCTGTCGAAAGAAGCCAAATCCACCCTTGCGCTGGTCGCCTGGAAACACCAGCTGTTTGAACAGTACGGTCTCGCCGTGGAAGCCTCCTGGCATCCGAGCGGCAAGCTGGCGCTTCAGGCGCTACTCGACGGCCAGGCCGACATCGCCATGGCCACCACCATCCCTGTCGTGTTTGCCGCCCAGCGCAGCGACCGGCCGCGCATCCTGGCCAGTTTGTCCACCGTGCGCGACACCTATCGCATTGTGGCTCGCACTGATCGCGGCATTGCCCGCGGCAGCGACCTCGTCGGCAAACGCATTGCCACCCAGCAGGCGTCGGCCGTCCACTACTTTCTCTACCTCTATCTACTGGACCAGGGCCTCCACCCCGAACAGTGCCAGCTGACGTTTTTGCCCATCGTCACCCTGCCCGCGGCGCTGGTGCGCGGCGACATCGACGCCTTCTGCGCACGCGACCCCTTCGTCGCCCAGGCCCTGACCGCCGCCGAACAACAGGGCATCGAACTGACCCAGTTCAAGGCGCCCTATCTGTTCGACAGTACCATGCTGCTGCTGGCCGGTGCGGAGTGGCTGGCGGCCAACCCCGAAGCAGCGGTCAACCTGATGCGTGCGCTGGCCGCGGCCGAAACCTTCTGCCTCAACCAGCCCCAGCAGGCCCAGCAGATGGTCGCTGAGCTGCTGGAAATTCCGCCCGCCACCCTGGCCAGCTACTGGCCGAGCATAGATCTGCACCTGGGGCTGTCCCAGAGCCTGCTGGTTACGCTGGAACAGCAATACCTGTGGGCCTGCCAGCAGCCCGGAAGCAACAGCCACGAAGCCGAGTTCCCGTTTCTGCGCTGGATGGCGCCGACCCCGCTGCGCAGGGTCGCTCCCCATCAGGTGACGCTGATTGAAGACGGTTGCCAATGAACATCCGCCGCTCGCTGCGCCTGAATCTGACGCTGTCCATCATCATCCCGCTGGCTGCGGGTATTGTGCTGCTCGTGCTCAATACCGACCTGACACGGGAAATCAGCCAGCACCGCCAGGCCCACATCATCAGGAACGACGTTCATCATCTGATCATCCTCAACACAGAGATGGCCGTTGCCCCCGGCCCACGGGTCATCGACCAGTGGCAACACCAGAGTCAGCGACTCGGTAAGGAGCTGGGGGAACAGGTGTATGACGACGCCAGCGAACAGCAGGCCTTAAGCCGGCTGACTGAGCTGCACAACCTGGCGGAACGCAGCTTTACTGAACTGTTTATCGAACAGCATCTGGCGCATCTTCCAGCAGAGCAGGCGACCCCGCTGCGCCAGATCCGCCAGGTTCAACTCACGGGCCAGCTGCAGCTGATGCATGAACAGCTGGAGATCCTCAGTCAGTCAACACTGGAGCGCACACTTCAGCTCAGCCACCGTTACGGCATGCTGTTATTGGGCAGTTTGCTGCTGCTGTCGCTGGTGATGACGCTGCTGTCGGTCCAGAGCAGCCGCAAGCTGCTGCCGGTACTCAAAAACATTGAGAGCGGCCTCAAGTCTCTTCGACGGGGCAACCGTTCATTTCGTCTGGGCTACCGCGGTCGTAACGAACTCGGGGAGCTGGCGCAGCAGTTCGATGCCCTGCTCGATGAGCTGCACACCAATGAACAGCAGTTGAAAACCTTGAACGAAAGCCTCGAAGACCAGGTCACCGATCGCACGGAAGAATTGCAGGCCGCACTGGAAAACATCCGGCTGAGCGAAGAACGCTACCGCCACTTTTTTGAGCTGGGCCTGATCGGTATGGCGACCATTTCGCCCGATGGCCGGATTCTCGATGCCAATAGGTATCTGTGCACGCTGCTGGGCTACGACCGGGAAGAAATTCTGCAAAAAACCTGGATGGAGGCAACCGCGCCGGAGGATCTGGAGCGCAGTATCGCTGTTAATCAGCAGGTGCTGGCGGGGGAGCGAGACGAATATTGTCTGGAAAAGACCTATCTGCGCAAGGACGGCACGCGGGTTGTGGCAAGAATCTCTGTGACCTGCCAGCGCCAGGAGGACGGCAGCGTCGATCATTTTGTCGCCCTGGTTCAGGACATCAGCAGCCACAGGCAGGCCCAGCAGCAGGTCAGCCAGGCCATGGCCGAGCTGCAGCGCTCCAACGAAGAATTGGAGCAGTTTGCCTACATCACCTCCCACGACCTGCAGGAGCCACTGCGCATGATCACCAGCTATGTACAGCTGCTGCAACGGCGCTACCAAGGGCGTCTGGATGAGGATGCCGACGAGTTTATCGGTTTCGTGGTCGAAGGCACCACGCGCATGAAAACCATGATTCAGGATCTGCTGCTGTACTCGCGCGCCGGGCGCGAGGATTTTGAGCGCCACGTCACAGACCTTAATCAGGTACTGGCAGAAGTGCTGGCCAATCTACAGCTTGAGATTGAAACATCGGGAGCAACAGTGGATTGTGATCCGCTACCAAAAATCCGCGTGGTACCGGTTCAGGCCGGCCAACTGCTTAGCAACCTGCTTGGCAACGCCCTCAAATTCCGCCAGCCCGATCGCCCCCCACACATCGAACTGCGGGTCACCCGCGAACAGGGATTCTGGCAGTTCATGGTGCAAGACAACGGCATCGGCATTGAACCGGATCAGCTTCCGCGGCTGTTTGTGCTGTTCCGCCGCCTGCACACCCGCGACGCCTATCCCGGTACCGGCATCGGTCTGGCGCTGTGCAAAAAAATTGTCGAAAAACATGGCGGAAAGATCTGGGCAACATCCGAACCCGGCACCGGCAGCTGTTTTTTCTTCACCTGGCCGCTGCTGGCTGAGAACGGCCCCCAGGATGTCTCGATACCAAATTAAGAAAAATTTTGCGAATTTTTTTATTCATTAGTTTGGTTTGAACGAAAATGCTGCTATGCTTTTTCAGGTCGACTTTTCTCACTTAGAAATTGATGAAGGCATGAAATTCAAACGACCCATCCATATCCTGCTGGTTGAAGACAATCGTGCCGATGCCCGCCTGGTTGAAGAGGCCCTGAAGGATAGCAAGCGGCCCTGCGAGCTATCCGTCGTCGACGATGGCGACCGAGCGCTGGCGTTTCTGCAGGCACGCGCTCCCTATGGCGAACGGCGCCTACCGGACCTGATACTGCTCGATCTGAATCTGCCGGCGCGGGACGGCCGCGAGGTCCTGCGCGAGATCAAAGCTGACCCCGATCTGCGGCGCATCCCGGTGGTTGTGCTGACCACCTCGGACGCCGAGCGCGATATCGTGGAGGCATACAGCCATCACGCCAACTGTTACGTCAGCAAGCCAGTGGATTTCGACCGCTTCATGGAGCTGATCCAGTCCATCTGTCATTTCTGGTTCGACATCGTCTGCCTGCCCTGAAACGAGTGAGCCATGCATCTGTTGCTGATTGAAGACAACCCCGGTGATGCCCGTCTGATTCAGGAACTGCTGATTGACGAGCTGGGCCGCGGTGGCTTCGAGTTCGTTTCCGCGACAACCCTCAAGCAGGGACTGGAGCTGGCCGGCCAGATCAACCCGGATCTGATCCTGCTTGATCTGACCCTGCCCGACAGCGACGGGCTCGACAGTGTGCGCCAGACGGTTTCGGCCTGTCCGCAACTGGCAATCATCGTCCTGACGGGGGTCAGCAATCAGGAAATCGCCACCCAGTCGTTACGCATGGGGGTACAGGACTACCTGAACAAGGGAGAGTTTGACGGCAACGGCCTGTGCCGGGCCATCTGGCACGCCATTGAGCGCAAGCAGCTACTGCGGCAGCTCCATGAGCATGAGGAAGAGATCTCCCGCAGCAAAACCCTGCTCGAAACCATTGTCAACAGCAACGCCGACGGTCTGATCGTTCTGGGCCAGGATCGCCAGATCCTGTTTTTCAACCCCGCCGCCGAAGCGATCCTCTCGCCCCAGCGCCTGGAACTCGGCAACGAGCTGAACGGTCTGACCATCGGTACTACCCCGGCCCAGAAGCTTGAATGGACCCCGCCAGGGCAGGCCAACCGCTTTCTCGATATCCGTCAGACCCCCATCGTTTGGAAACACCGGGCGGCGAATCTGATCTCAGTACGCGACATGACCGAGAAAGAGCAACTGCAGTACAAACTGAACCTGCAGGTCCAGATGCTGACCACCATCCATCAGGGCGCCCAGAACCTGATGGCGGAGTTCGACCTCGAGACCATGGGCCAGCAGCTGGCCAAAAGCTGCGTCACCGATTTTGGGGCCGACGCGGCCTGGCTGATGTGGATCGACGATCAGGGCCACCATTACGGCCTGGCCGCCTACCCGAAGGATGACGCGCTGGAGTGCCCCTACTATACCGACACCTCCCTGTATGAACGCATTCCCGACCAGTGCCCCACCGCCCAAGCCATCACGGAACGCACACCAAAGCTGGTCGCCCTGGGTCAGGAAACGCAGCAGGCCTGCCTGTGTGGCCGCCGCCAGCGCCAGGGCTGGAGCAGTGTCGGCGCCTTTCCCCTGCTGGGGCGAAACCGGGTTCAGGGTTGCCTGACCCTGTTTTCATATCAGGCCGACTTCTTCGTCACCGAACGCGTGAACTTTTTCCAGTCCTATGTTCATCTGGCCGCCGCCAGCCTGGAAAACGCCCAGCTGTTCAAGCAAACAGCGACCCACCTGAAACATTTCGAGGCCCTGCGCAGCATCGACATGGCCATCACCAGCAGCATGGACATGCGCCTGACACTGGACGTCATCCTCGGCTATGTCCAACGCGAGCTGAACTGCGATGCCTGTGCCATCCTGCTGTGCTCGCAGGGCTGCGGCCTGCTGAGCTACACGGCAGGCAAAGGGTTCAGCACCTCGGGGCTGCAGCACTTCACCGTCACTGCCGGTCAGGGTGTAGCTGGAACGGTAGCGAAGTCGCGCCAGCTGGTTTCCATCCCCGACCTGATGCGCACCGACATGCAGATCGTGCGCCTGCCCCAGTTGCAGAATGAAAGAATTCGAGCCTACCACGGCATTCCCTTGATGGCCAAAGGGCGGGTTCTTGGTGTCCTGGAAATCTTCCACCGCCACACATTCGAGCCCTCTCAGGAGTGGCGCGACTTTTTGCAAGCCTTAGCGACCCAGACGGCTATCGCCATCGACAACATTGCCCTGATTCACGATCTGGAAAAAGCTCACTCCAACCTGTTCGCCTCCTACGAGGAGACCATCGAAGGCTGGGCCAGGGCACTGGACTATCGCGACCGCGAAACGGAAGGCCACTCACGCAGGGTAACGGATATGACGGTCATGATGGCACGCGAAGTGGGTATCGACATCGATGAAATCATGCACGTGCGCAGGGGTGCGTTGCTGCACGACATCGGCAAGTTGGGGGTGCCCGACAACATCCTGCGCAAACCGGGGCCATTGACGGAAGACGAGTGGATCGTCATGAAGCGGCATCCGCAGATCGCCTACGAACTGATCAGCCCCATCGAATATCTGCGCCCGGCCATCCGCATTCCCTACTGTCACCACGAAAAATGGGACGGTAGTGGTTATCCGCGCGGATTGAAAGGAAAACAGATCCCGCTGGAAGCGCGCATCTTCGCCATTATCGATGTCTACGACGCCCTGCGCTCAGACCGCCCCTACCGCCCGGGATGGCCGGAAGAAAAAGTGCGCAACTATCTGCGCGAGGAATCCGGGCATCACTTCGATCCGGATCTGGTTGAACGGTTTCTACGGATTGATTTTGGTACGCTCGATGATGTACCGGGAGTCAGTTCAGAACAGGCTCCGCTAGTGGAAATGTAAGGGTAAAAACCGTGCCCTGAGGGCTGGTGCGAACATCAATATGACCCTGATGCTTGCGTACGATATCACTGGAAACACTCAGTCCCAGACCCGTTCCCACTCCAGCAGCCTTGGTGGTATAAAAGGGGTCAAAAATATGCGGCAGCACCTCATCGCTAATGCCGTTGCCATTATCCTCAATCGCGATCACAATCTGCCCATTCTGCTCGCGCGTCTGAATGCCAATCCTCCCCTGGGGTTCGGCCACTTTCTGTCCGGCCTGACCATATTTTTCTTCAATGGCATGAACCGAATTGAGCAGAAGATTCATAAACACCTGATTGAGCTTTTGGGGTGAACAGAGCAGTGGCGGCAGTTCCGCCAAGTCGTATTCAATCTTCGCCTGATACTTAAGGGCATTCCAGGCCACCCGAACGGTGCTTTTCAGGCAGGCATTGATATCCGCTGCCACCCGCTCCTGAATCCCCTGGTAGGTGAACAGCTTGAGGTTCTGACAGATATCCTCGATCCGGGTCACCCCGTCCTGCGACTCTGTCAGTACATCCGGACAGTCTTCCATCACCAGGGCAATCTTCAGCCGTCGCGCCGCCTCCTTCAGCTCAGGACAATCCTGAAGCGGCAGCAGCGCACAGAATTCGTTCAGCCGCTGAAAATAGTTCTGCAGCGTTTTCAGGTTACTTTTGAGATAACTGAGGGGGTTGTTGATTTCATGGGCTATGCCGGCGGACAGCTGGCCCACGGTTGCCAGTTTCTCCTGCTGAACCAGTTTCATCTGGGCGTCTTTGAGCTGGCGGTTGCTCTGCTCAAGGGAGGCACAGGTCTGGCGAATCTGGTGGTTGAGTTGATGACGCTGAACGGCGTAACGCAGAGACCGGCTCAGGCAGTGATCGTTAAGCTTGTCCTTTTCTTGATAATCCTCCGCCCCTTTTTGAATGGCTTCTTCGGCGAGACCATCCTGCAGTTGACCGGTCAGGACCACGATAGGGACCTCAGGATAGGCCTGCGTCAGACATTCGACAATGGTAATGCCATCGCAGTCGGGCAGGTGCAGGTCGGCCAAAACCAGGTCACAGGGCTGGCTTTCAAGGTTCTGAAGCCCCTCAGCCAGACTTTTTGCCCACCGCACCTCGAACAGGCTCTCCCCATCCAGCAGATGACGCACCAGCCGAGCATCCGCCGGATTATCCTCGATAAGCAAAACTCGGGTCATGGTCTTTCTCCTGGATCCGTGTCCGATCGTCCGCCACGCTCCGGGCCGTTCTGCGGTTGTGCGCCCCCATCGGCCAGCGGCAGGTGAAGGATAAAGTTGGTTCCCTGCCCCAGATGGCTCGACACCACGATTATCCCGCCCCAGCGGTTGACAATATCATAGCAAACACTGAGACGGCACCGGTTTTCATGGACACTGATTTGGGGTAATGCGATACCGCCTCAGCTCCACCACCTTCTCCGTCGTGGCGCCATGCAGCAGGGCTAAGTGTTTGCCATATCTGGGGCCATACTCTGCCTTGCCAAAAGATCGTCGCTCTTGCGGCCTCTCAGGCACCCGTATGTCAATGGCCTTTGTTAGACACTATCAGACCAAGCAGACATAAAAAACCCGCCATTTCAGCGGGTTATGGTCTTTCTTGTACTTGCCTGGATGTTGATTTGGCGGCCCCGGCGCGATTCGAACGCACGGCCTGTCGCTTAGGAGGCGACCGCTCTATCCATCTGAGCTACGGGGCCTAAGGCTAAAGAAGACATGCCGCCAGCTAGAAGTGGAGCAAACTGTAAACCTTGTCCTGCGGCAAACGCTCCCGGCCACGGAGAAAATCGAGCTCCGCTAAAAAGGCACACTCAACAAGCTCGGCACCCAGCTCACTGACCAGCTCGACCACCGCAGCTACCGTACCGCCGGTGGCCAGCAAATCATCGGCGATCAGCACACGTTCACCCGGGCAAAAAGCGTCTTCATGAATCTCCAGACTGTCACTACCGTATTCAAGATCGTAGGTTTTCTTACGGGTTTTATAAGGCAGTTTACCCGGCTTGCGCACCAGTACGATACCGACACCAAGTTTGTAGGCCAGTGCCGAACCCAACAGAAAACCGCGCGCCTCGACCCCAACAATTTTGTCGATTTTGCGATCAAGATAGCGATGCGCGATCAGATCGATCATCCGGTGAAAACTGGCGCCATCAGCCAGCAACGTCGTGATATCCTTGAAAATAATCCCTTTCTTGGGAAAATCCGGAATATCACGAATGATCTTTTTCAAGTCATCCACCTGTTCACTCCTTGTCATGCTTCTGGCGGCAGGATTTCACGCACCTCGTCTTGCATCATGCGCCTGAGCTTTTCAATGCTCTTCGCCTCGATCTGGCGGATACGTTCACGGGTGACGCCATAACGTTTACCAATGGTATCAAGGGTTTCCGGTTCCCGATCTTCCAGTCCGAATCGCAACATCAGAATATCGCGTTCGTTTTTTTTCAGGCCGGCCAACCATTTCTGGACAAATTCGTAACGATCGCGATCCTCAAGCAACTGCAACGGATCAATCGCCGTCGCATCTTCCAAAGTATCCATCAAGGAATAATTATTGTCGCCAAGGGGATGTTCTATAGAATAGGTTTTACGCAGCAACTGCTGCAACTGTTGTACCTGCTCGACCGAACCATCCATGGCCTCAGCAATTTCTTCGTCTGTCGGCTCACGATTGGCGGTTTTAAGAATTTCTTTTGATGTTTTGAGCATGCGATTGACATGATCAGCAACATGGACTGGCAACCGGATTGTTCTGCTCTGATTGATCAGTGCTCGCTCGATGGACTGACGAATCCACCAAGTGGCATAGGTGGAAAAACGACATTGTTTTTCCACACGAAAACGCTCGACGGCCTTAATCAGGCCCATATTACCTTCTTCGATAAGGTCAAGAAACGGAAGACCGCGATTCATGTAGCGTTTCGCGATCTTCACGACAAGACGCAGATTGCATTCGATCATGCGGGCCCGCGCCTGCTCATCGCCCTCTTCTACACGTTGGGCCAGTTCCCGTTCTTCTTCTGCTGTCAGCAAATAGGAACGCTGAATATCATTAAGATAGCATTTGATCGCATCATCGCCACCACTCTCACGTTGCGGCTCATCGATCAATGGCTCATCTTCTTGCTCCGCGTCTTCCTCCGGCATGGCAGGCTGTTCCTGCTTTTCCAAATCATCCAGATCCATACCGCCTCCATCATGGCTACGGGCGTACAGCTATCACTGAACAGCCCGCACAGGCTAGTCAAAGAGCCCTGTTATGGCAAGTAAAAAACCGGGTCGACAGCCTTGTTGCCCTGACGAACCTCGAAATGCAGCATGCCGCGCTGAGATCCGGGAGCCGTGCCAGATCGTGCGATTTCCTGCCCGGCATTAACAAAGCTTCCCTGCTTGACCAGTCCCCGCTGATTGTAGCCATACACGGTGTACAGATTGTCGCTGTGCTGAATGATGATCAAATGGCCATAGCTGACAATACCAGTCCCGCTGTAAATGACCTGACCGGCCGCAGCACTGCGTACCTGACTGCCTGGTGGCACGGCAATCTCGATTCCCTTACCCCGCCCGGCCTTGAACGACTGGGCCAGTTGGCCCTGTACCGGCCAACGCAAGCGCCCTCTGGTCGGCCCTGTTGGCCGGGCAGCGGACATGGATGAAACGCCAGCTGTACCTGTTGCAACGGCAGGTGGCTGCTTTGGCGGCACCGTAGCTGGACGGACAGCCGATTTGATGGTGGCGACAGCGGACTGGGTTGTTTTCCCTGGGACAGACACCCTCTGCGACTGACGGGCACCCGGAATGAACAGAACATCACCTGCCCGAATCTGATCCGGATTAGCAATACGGTTGTAACCGGCGATAACCACCTCGGACACCCCGTAGGTTTTACCGATGCGGTAAAGGGTCTGACCCGGCTGAACCACATGATGAACTCCACGCGCGCTGCAACCGCAGATCAGCACAACAAGGCACAACAGCCATGACAGGCGTAGCCAGGTCAATACAGCCTCCGGCTTGCAGACAGGACAGTGCGACGCGAACAGTTGACCGGCCTGAGCGTTGCCTCCTGTCGTGGCACCGACCAGTAGCGCTGTTAGCGCCACAATTGCGCGACACACAGACCGGCTACCAGGACAAGCCCGGCAGCAAATGTCAGCTTATTAAAATATCGCAGGGTAAAATCGCGGGTTTGTTCTCCAAAACGATAGATAAACAAACCGATCAGTAAAAAACGTAATCCTCGACTGATCAGTGAGGCCAACAGAAAAATGCCTAAAGGTATTTGAAAAACTCCAGCACCTATCGTAAAAATTTTATAAGGCAAGGGTGTAAATCCGGCCAGAAAAACAACCCAGAAGTCATAGCGCAGAAAAAGTTGCTGTAATTGGGCAAAACCGGCAGGGGAAAAACCAGGAACATAATGATAAAAGAAATCAGCCACCAGTGGCCAGCACCACACGCCAACAGCGTAACCCAGCAGGCCACCGGCAACCGAGCCTGCCGTGGTCAGCAATGCCATGCACACAGCGCGCCGTGGGATGGCTAGCCCCAGCGTCAGCAGCAGAATATCAGGTGGGATGGGAAAGAAAATCGCTTCTGTGAACGCCAGCAAGAACAGCATCTTACGCGCATGTCGACTATGGCCCCACGATAACACCCACTCGTAGAGCCGGCGCAGTCCGAACCACTGCCCCAGATTCAGCACGAAGGGCTCCAGCCGGCCTGGCCAACAAGGGGCACAAAACGGCAACTCAGCAGTGCCTCCTCATCGAACTGATCCGGCCCAAGACGGATGATTCGCTTAAGGATCTGTGTATCCTGCGGGCCTACAGGAATGACCAGCCGGCCTCCCACTGCCAGCTGCTCCAGATAGGCTTGTGGGACCTCAGGGGCCCCGGCCGTAACAACAATAGCATCAAAGGGAGCCTGATCTGGCCAGCCCAAGGTGCCATCCCCCACCTGAACAACCAGATTACGACAGCCCAGGGAATCAAGGATCTTGCGCGCGCGCCGGGCCAGACCAGCTAGCCGTTCAATACTGTAAACCTGACCGGCCAGAGCCGCCAGAACGGCCGTCTGATAACCACAGCCCGTGCCGATTTCCAATACACGGTCATCCGGCTGCAGCAAGGCAGCTTCAGTCATCACCGCCACCATATAGGGTTGTGAAATGGTCTGCTTTTCACCTATCGGCAGGGCATAATCGCTGTAGGCCTGATTCTGCAGTGCGGGTTCAACAAATAAATGACGAGGAATCTGCTGCATCACCTGAAGCAGCTGCGGATCACGTATACCTCGGGCGGCAATATGCTGTTCCACCATGCGGCGCCGGGCAATTGCATAATCCATCTTCAGTGGCAGTCCTGTTCTGCGGGAAAATCCTGAGTCCAATGGCGGATAGCGGACAATGAATGGTAATTGGTCAGATCCAGATGCAGGGGCGTCACGGACGCATAACCATCAGCGACTGCACCGCAATCGCAGTCCTGCTGGCGTTCGAATCCGGGAGGCTCGCCCCCTAGCCAGTAATACGGCCGACCACGGGGATCCTTCTTTTCGATGATCTGTTTATCGTAGATCCGTTTACCCTGGCGGGTCAGACGTAACCCCAAAGGGGGCAATGCAGGAAAGTTCACATTCAGGAAGGTATCCGCCGGCAGGCCCTCAGCCAAGACCTTCCGCACCAACAAGCGGATGTAACGCATCATACAGGTATAACTGGCTTTCTGGTCATCGTGAAGCAGATCCTGCGAAATGGCCAGCGCCGGCACCCCCATCAGGGTAGCCTCCATCGCGGCAGCGACAGTCCCGGAATATGTAATATCATCTGCCAGGTTGCAGCCCTTGTTGATGCCGGAAACCACTAAAGCCGGAGCGCACGGTAACAAACCATGCAACCCCAGGTTGACACAATCCGTTGGGGTTCCGCTGACGGCGTACCAATCAGGGCGAATGCGCTCAACCCGCAATGGAGCGTGCAATGTCATGGCATGGCCCGTTGCACTCTGCTCCCGATCCGGCGCTATCACCACGGCCTGGCCCAAGGCAGCTACCGCCTCACGCAAAATCTGCAATCCCACAGAATGGATGCCATCATCGTTCGTTACCAGAATAACTGGCATTGCCGCAGTCTCAGCGGTCATGGACGCAACCGTTCACGTAGGGCCAGCAGTTCCTGTCGCAAATCCTCCAGCCGCTGACGATCCGTCATTGACGTCTTCGATTCATCCGCAGCGTATCGACCAGCCAGCATCTTGCGCGCTCCCGCGATGGTAAACCCTTGATTGTAAAGCAGGTCTTTGAGTTGCAGAACGAGCTCGATATCTTTTTTCTGATATTTTCGCTGACGTGAACTGGTTTTCTGAGGCGAAAAAAAACGAAACTCAGATTCCCAGTAGCGAAGCACATGCGGCTTAATTCCCGTGATAGCAGCCACTTCACCGATCTTAAAGAAAAACTTGTTCGGTATTTCCACACTCACGGCACGTCACCAAAAAAAATGGCTAATTGGCTCCCTCATTGATGGCATTCTTCAAGACTTGACTTGGCTTGAACGTCAGTATCTTGCGGGAACTGATCTCAATTTCTTCACCTGTCTGAGGATTACGGCCTCGGCGGGTCGCCTTCTGCTTGACGATAAAATTGCCGAAACCGGCAATCTTGATCTTGTCCCCTGCCTCCAGGGTCTGCTTAATCAATTCGAAGACTGTTTCTACAATCTCAGCGGACTCTTTTTTGGAAAATCCCGTCCGGAAGTATACGTTTTCGACAAGATCCGCTTTCGTCATACAACCTCCACATGAGCTAAACAAAATAAGTTCTTGATTTCAATGGGTTATAGCATGAACCCAAAAACCACGGCAAGGGCTATCTCAACTGGGCCGGAAGTTTTTTAAGAACCTCTTTGACAAGCCTGCCGTGCATCTGGCTGATCTCCTCGTCCGTCAACGTTTTTTCACGCGAACGGTAACGGGCGCGGATCGCGAGGCTCTTCTTTCCTTCGGGAACACCACTGCCGGTATAGAGATCGAACAGCACCACCTCGTCAAGGTCGACCAGACGCATCTGCTGAACCACGTCAAGCAGCGCCTGCGCCGGCACCTCGGCATCGACCAGGAACGCGCTATCGCGGGTGACATCGGGGTAACGGGAAATCGGTGTAAAGCAAACAGGCGCGCTGCCGAGTGCCACCAGAGCCTCAACATCAAGATCAGCAATAAAAACCGGCTGAGGCAACTCAAAACAGTCCTGCACCACAGGATGCAACTCACCAAGAACGCCGAGTTGGCGCGGCTGTAAACCTCCACTCCACAGACAACAGGATTTCCCCGGATGCAAGAAAGGCTCGCCGCTGCCAGCAACAAAAGACACCGAACCGAGATTAAGAGCCTGAGCCAGCCCCTCGATGAGTCCCTTGAGATCGAAGAAATCGACCATCTGATCCGTCTGCGCCCAGCCTTCGGGCATCCGCCGCCCGGTCAAGGCTAAACACAGACGCAGACCCTCCTGTGGCAGATCCTGATCCGACACCCTGAATACAGGTCGCAGCTCAAACAGGGTCAGATCGGTGTTGCGATAGGACAGATTGCGCGCCAGGGTTTCCAGCATACTGGGAACCAGGCTGGTCCGCATGACGGACTGTTCTTCCGTCAACGGATTGAGAATCCGCACGTTCTGGCGGCGGAGATCATCATCAGCCAGTTGCAGCCGATCCCACAGAGTCGGCGAAACGAAAGAATAATTGATCAGCTCACTGGCCCCCTGTGCAACCAGCTGATCACGTACACGACCGATCAGCTGTTGGCGGGCATCGGGTTTCTGCAACAGAATCCGGCTCACCGGCAAGGTAACCGGAATCTCATCGTAACCATGCAGACGGGCAATCTCCTCAACCAGATCAACTTCGCGCTCCAGATCATGTCGTCCCGTCGGCACCACCACCTCCAGACGCTCATCCGGCAGCTCGCGACAGGCAAGCCCGATGGACTCAAGCAGCGCAGCCATGCGCGTCAGCGACAGGTCAAGCCCAAGCAAGCCGTTGGCCGCCTGACGGCGCAATTGCAGTGTGCGAGG
The DNA here is from genome assembly GCF_900101955.1 of Desulfuromonas thiophila. Lineage (NCBI taxonomy): Bacteria > Pseudomonadati > Thermodesulfobacteriota > Desulfuromonadia > Desulfuromonadales > Desulfuromonadaceae > Desulfuromonas > Desulfuromonas thiophila. The sequence goes on from NZ_FNAQ01000004.1 coordinate 27,359, forward strand.
CAGCAGGGGGCGAACATAGCTATCAAGGGTGCCCCGCACCAGCTCACCACCGGCCAACTGCTGAATCAACACTGCGGCACGTTCGAGAGCCAGGGGAACCATGGCGATATCAGCACCACGCTCAAAACGGTGCGATGATTCTGAATGAATACCCAGGCGCTTGCTCGTGCGACGAATGGTCAACGAATCAAAATAAGCGCTCTCCAGCAGCACATCGCGGGTCTGATCGTTGATCTCCGAATTTTCTCCCCCCATGATGCCGGCCAGAGCCACAGGGCCGACGGCATCACAGATCACCGCATCGCCGGACTGCAGCAGACGCTCCTGGCCGTCCAGGGTGGTGAAGCGATCACCTTCTTGGGCAGCCCGCACCTGAATGCGGCCGCCACGCAGGCGATTGAAATCAAAGGCGTGCAGAGGATGGCCAAGCTCCATCAAAACATAGTTGGTCACATCAACGACATTGTTGATCGAACGCAGTCCCAGGGTTTCGAGCCGCCGCACCAGCCACTGGGGCGAGGGGCCAATGGTAACACTGCGGATCAAACGGGCCATGTACCTTGGGCACATATCCGGCTGGTCAATATCCACCCGGGCTAGGTCGGCAATACCATCAGATGTCTCAGGAACAGCCGCCGGCTGAGGCAGCCGCAGCCGACTGCCGGCAATGGCAGCAACCTCACGGGCGATGCCAACAACACTGAGGCAGTCGGCCCGATTTGGCGTCAGGCCAATTTCGTAGCGGACATCCTTCAGCTGCAGAGCAGAGAACAGTGGCTCACCCAAAGGCAGATCCGGCGGCAAAATCAGAATCCCGGCAGATTCACGGGCCAGACCCAGTTCGGTTTCCGAACAGAGCATGCCACGTGATTCATAGCCACGAATCTTTGATTTTTTAATCTTAAAATCACCGGGCAACACCGACCCGACCGTAGCCAAAGCCACCAGATCACCCGCCCGATGGTTGGTTGCACCACAAACCACGGGAATAACCTCGCTGCCGGTATTGACCTGGCAGCAGGTCAATCGATCCGCCTGCGGGTGCGGCTCGACGGTTTCCAGCCGGGCAACAATAACCGAATCCAGCCCAGCTCCGAGATGATCCATGGCATCAACCTCAAGCCCTGCCATGGTCAGGCGATGCGACAACTCTTCGGGAGACAAAGAGAAATCGACGTATTCCTTCAACCAGTTGTAGGTAACGATCATGACGCAAACCCTTTAAACAACGTCGTGACGCTTAACGCGTCGGGACTGAAATCAACAGACGAACTGGCGCAAGAAACGGATATCGTTTTCATAGAACAGTCGCAGATCGTTAACGCCATATTTCAGCATCGCCAGACGTTCCAGGCCCATACCAAAAGCAAAACCACTGTAACGGGAGGCGTCATAATCCACCGCAGCGAACACGGCCGGATCAATCATGCCGCTACCAAGAATTTCCAGCCAGCCCGACTGTTTGCAGACACGGCAACCACTGCCGCGACAAATGACACAGGCAACATCAACCTCGGCACTGGGTTCGGTAAACGGGAAAAAGGAGGGCCGAAAACGAACCCCCACCTGATCGCCAAAAAACGCTGTGATAAAAGCCGTCAGAACACCCTTAAGATCGGCGAAGGTAATCCCTTCATCGACGAGAAAGCCTTCAATCTGATGAAACATCGGGCTGTGGGTCAGATCGGAATCGCGCCGGTAGACCGTGCCTGGGGCAATGATCCGCAACGGTGGTCGCTGAGCCAGCATACTTCTGATCTGGACCGGCGAGGTATGGGTGCGCAGCACTTCGTCAGCGGTAATGTAAAAGGTATCCTGCATATCACGGGCAGGATGATCCTTCGGAATATTGAGCGCTTCGAAATTATAAAAATCCTTTTCCACTTCAGGGCCCTGGGCAACGGCGAACCCCAAGGACGAGAAGATCTCCACCAGTTGCTCGGTCACCAGCGTAACCGGATGTTTGGTCCCACAACGATGACGGCGCCCCGGCAGACTGACATCAATCTTCTCCCGCTGCAGACGCTGAGTCAGAGCCTGTTGCCGTAGTTCCAGCAAGCGTTGCTCACAGAGATCTTCCAGAGCGTCTTTGACCTGGTTGGCCAAGGCCCCGACAACGGGTCGTTCTTCAGCCGTCAGGCTGCCCATGCCCTTCATGATGGCGGTCAAGGCGCCCTTTTTACCCAGATACTGCACCCGTATAGCCTGAAGCTGAGCTTCATCCCCCGCCGCATCGAATGCCTGGCGGGCCTGGGTCTGCATGGATTCAAGTTGATCATTAAGTGACATTTTGATGCCCTTCACTTGACAACGAATAACAGGAACAACCGAGGTGGTGGCAGAAACCGCCGCAGTGCGTATAACATCTGCGGCGTGAAAAAACACGGTCCTACGGAATACAACCGATATAACCAGCCGGTCAAAACAAAGACGCCGAAAGCCAAGAACCTTTCAGCGTCAAAAAAAAGAGGTGAGACGCTTCGCCCTCACCTCTTTTCTGTCGTATCAGGCTACTGCGCGTTGGCCTTGGCCCGGTCCACGATGGCACTGAATCCAACGGGATCGCTGACTGCGATCTGCGCCAGAACCTTACGGTCGAGCGCGACACCGGCAACCTTGAGACCATGCACCAAGCGGCTGTAGCTCAAACCGTCCAGGCGGGCGGCAGCATTGATCCGCGCAATCCACAGAGCGCGAAAATCACGCTTGCGAACCCGGCGATCCCGGAATGCGTAGTTCAGGCCGCGATCGACGGCCTCGGTGGCACTGCGGAACAACTTGCTGCGGGCACCGCGGTAACCCTTAGCAAGGTTAAGAACCTTGTTCCGCCGACGTCTCGCTTTGAATCCTCTTTTTACTCTCGGCATGTGTAAATACTCCTGCTGGCGATATGCTGCTACCTGCTTTCACAAGACGACGCCCTGCCGCCCTGCGGCCGGATCTGCAGGGGGAGACAGATCCCCACAGTTCACGGTCTTATCGAAGATCTTAACCGCCGTCAGTTACAGATAAGGAACCATCGCACAGATGTTGCGATGATCGGCGGCAGAAACAAGCGTTACCTGGCGCAGGTCACGCTTACGCTTGGTGGTTTTCTTGGTCAGGATATGGCTGGTGAAAGCCTTGTTACGGCGAACCTTGCCGGTTCCTGTCTTGCGGAAACGCTTGGCAGCTCCACGATTGGTCTTGATTTTCGGCATCTGATTTACTCCTTCCTGCCGGACAGAATTTAAAAAAATCCCATCTGCGGATTACTTTTTAGGTGACAACACCATATGCATGAAACGCCCCTGCATACTGGGGAAAAACTCAATCAATCCAATATCCGCAACCTTCTCGGATACCCGCTTAAGCAGATCGCGGCCAAACTCGGGATGGGTCACTTCACGGCCACGGAACATGATCGTCACCTTGACCTTATTGCCCTCTTCAAGGAACCGCCGTACATTCTTTACTTTGACTTCGAAGTCATGCACTTCGGTTTTTGGCCGCAGCTTGACTTCCTTAAGTTCGACACGCGCCGCCTTTTTCTTGGCCTCAGCTGCACGTTTCTGCTGCTGATACTTGAACTTGCCATAATCCATAATACGACAGACCGGCGGTTTGGCCGTAGGCGAAACCTCTACCAGATCCAGTCCGCGCTCCACAGCGGCAGCTAAGGCATCCTGCAGGGACAGTATCCCCAGCTGTTCGCCCTCATCGTCGATCACCCGGACTTCCCGCGCCCGAATCGCGCGGTTAATGTTGGTCTCCTGCTTAGCTATGGTGCCACCTCCTAACGGTAATTACTGCACTCTTGGGCAACAAAAGCGCAGAACTCAGTTGCGCTCATCGGTTCAAGATTCTCGCCACTACGGAAGCGCGGTGCAACCGTACCACTCTGCACTTCCTTGTCGCCGATCACCAGCATGTAGGGGATCTTCTGCAACTGAGCTTCACGAATCTTGAAGCCCAGTTTTTCATTGCGGACATCCAACTGCACACGAATACCGGCTGCACGGAGGGTTTCAGCCACCTCACGAGCATAGGCACACTGGTCGTCCGTCACATTCATGACAACGGCCTGGACCGGTGAAATCCACAAGGGGAAATTGCCGGAGAAGTGTTCAATCAAAATGCCGATAAACCGCTCTATGGAGCCGAGGATAACGCGATGCACCATAACCGGCCGATGTTTTTCCCCGTCCGGTCCGGTGTAACTCAGGTCGAAGCGCTCAGGCAGGGTAAAATCGCATTGGATTGTAGCACACTGCCAATGTCTGTCAAGCGCGTCCTTAAGCTTGATATCAATCTTGGGACCATAGAACGCGCCATCCCCCTCGTTGATTTCGAAAGGCATCCGGGTATCTTCCAACGCCGAAATCAATGCCTTGGTGGCACGCTCCCAATCGGCGTCGGTGCCTATCGACTTTTGCGGCCGGGTCGAGATCTCCATCTGGTAATCAAAACCGAATATCGCCATAACATCGCGAACAAAATGAAGCACGCCCTTGATTTCGCCATCAAGCTGCTCAGGAGTACAGAGAATGTGCGCATCATCCTGCGTAAATCCCCGCACGCGTGTTAACCCGTGCAGCACACCGGATTTTTCGTGACGATGCACTGTACCCAATTCAAAATAACGCACAGGAAGATCACGATAAGAACGCTTCCGGCTTTTATAAATCAGCATGTGCGCCAGACAGTTCATCGGCTTAATGCCAAACCCCTGTCCTTCAACCTCCGTGAAATACATGTTTTCTTTGTAGTTATCGTAATGCCCGGAAGTCTGCCACAAGTCAGTGCGCAAAATCTGCGGCCCCTGCACAATATCATAACCCCGACGCAGGTGCTCGCGTCGTTCGAAATCCTCCAGCACCGTCCGCAGCATGGCACCCTTCGGATGCCAGATCACCAGGCCCGCCCCCGCCTCTTCGCTGAACGAAAACAGGTCGAGTTCCTTACCCAACTTACGATGATCGCGCTTACGCGCCTCTTCAAGTCGAACCAGATAAGCCTTCAGCTCCTTCTTATCCGGAAAAGCCGTGGCATAAATCCGCTGCAGCATGGGCCGCTTTTCATCACCCCGCCAGTAGGCGCCGGCCAGGCTGGTCAACTTGAACGCCTTGATGCGTCCCGTTGACGGCAAATGCGGGCCACGACACAGATCGACAAAGGTACCCTGTCGATACAGCGACACCATCGGCACATCAAGATCTTCGATCAGCTCAACCTTAAAGTGCTCTCCGAGCGAACGAAACAAGGCGATGGCCTCATCGCGCGACATCTCGATGCGCTCGATTGGCAGGTCGGCCTTGACCAGTTCTTCCATCCGCCGCTCAATGCGTTCGAAATCCTCAGGCACAAAGCGGTGGCTTTCGCTGTAGAAATCATAATAAAAACCATTGTCGATAGACGGTCCAATGGTCACCTGAACCTGATCGCCAAACAGATCCTTGACGGCATGGGCCATCAGATGCGCCGTGGTATGACGGTAGACATCGAGCCCCTCGGCAGAAGAAAGCAGCACCAGTTCCAGCCGGGCATCCCGTTGCAGCACCCGGCTCAGGTCACTGAGCTCACCATCAAGGCGGGCGGCCACCGCATTGCGCGCCAAGCCGGCACCAAGACCTGCTGCCACTTCAGCAATGCTCGTACCAGCAGGCACGGTTCTGCTGCTGTCATCAGGCAAACGAATTTCTATCGGTTTTTCCATGGGTGGTTTCTCCCGGCTACCGACGAAAAAAGGCATCCACTGGGATGCCTTTTATCACGTTGACGTTTCTGCGGCCTGTCAGGTTCCGGTCCTATCGAACCGGTATCTGGTAGGCACGGGCGGGATTGAACCGCCGACCCCTACCGTGTCAAGGTAGTGCTCTCCCACTGAGCTACGTGCCTGTATGCCGCGAACTGTCGGGGTTATACCGAAATCGCTTTTGCGTGTCAACTCTTTATCTGCATTTTTTCGCCGCTGGGACTGCATACCGCTGGCATTCCGTTACAAAGGAAAATTTCTTGCCCGAGAGAGGCTGTCGGGGCTAGACTCCTGCGCGCCGCAAACGCTGTCTATCCCGGCGTCCTTCCATGTCAGCGGCAATCGGTGTTCGTCAGCCCAGGTTATCACCGGGGTCTGGATTCATGCTTTTATCTCACGCGAGGCTTCCCTTGAGCACGATACCCGATTTACTACAAAACAGCTGTCAAAACCATCCCAGCCAGATTGCTTTGCGCGAAAAACGCAACAAAAGCTGGAAAACTCTCAGCTATGCCGACCTCTGGCGAGATTCCGATCTGGTTGCCAGTGGACTTCAGCGTCTCGGCAAGAAGAAAGGGGACCATGCCGCACTGCTTGGCCCTTCGTCACTGCGCTGGGTGACAACCTACCTTGGCATCCTCAAGGCTGGTCTGGTGGCCATCCCCATTGACAAGGAACTCAAACAGAACGAATTACGCCATGTCCTGCGTGACAGCGATGCCAACATTCTATTTACCACCCAGGACTATGTCGAAATGGCTCTCGACATCCGCACCAGCACTCCCGATCTGGCTCAGATCGTTATCCTTGATTCCGCCGCCGGTCCAGGTCTGGATATCCAGATCTTCAATACCATTGGCGACCTGATCGCCGAATGGCACCAGTTGATCAATGAATTACAGATTCCTCGCGACAAAGCCGCGCGGCTGGAGGCTCTGGCCAACCGCACCCACAGGCTGCTGACTCAACCACAGGCCAGCGGTGAAGAGGGCAATCCGGTATCCGATCTGTTTTCACCGGCGGCAAGCCTGCGCAAAGAGGCTTTAAAAAAAGGGATCCTGCTCGACTACGAACATCTGCTGGGCAACAACCTGCCCGAAACGGTCGAATTGACCTCACAGGACACTGCGGTCATTCTTTACACCTCCGGCACCACCGGCCGCTCCAAGGGCGCCATCCTGACACATGCCAACATCACCTCGAACATCAAGGATCTGATACCCCACTTTCAACTTGATCAGCGCATCCACACCCTGTCATTTCTGCCCATCAACCACGTATTTGAGCAGGTCTGCGGAATCCTCTTGCCCCTGGCTCTGGGCGGCACCGTTTCCTTTGCCGAATCGCTCAAAAAACTGGGCGAAAATCTTTCAGAGGTCCGCCCGACCTTTCTTCTGGGAGTTCCGGCCGTCTATCGTATTTTTCTTGATCGCATCCTCAAGAACATCCAGTCGAAAAAACTCAGCAAGGCCCTCTACGCGATTCCGGCCACACGTGCCCTGGTGGCCAAAAAGGTCCGTGAGGTGCTGGGCGACGGCACTATTTTTGTCAGTGGCGGCGCCGCCCTTGATCCCGTCGTAGCGGCCCGATTCAAGGAACTCGGCATCCTGATTTACCAAGGCTACGGCATCACCGAAACCTCTCCTGTTCTTACAGCCGAACAGCCCGGCCGCATGAAACTGGGAACCGTCGGACGGCCATTACCTTCCGTGCAGATCCGCATCGCCAACCCCAACGAGGAGGGTGTCGGCGAAATCCTGTGCAAAGGGCCTAATATCATGAAGGGGTATTATAAAAATGAAGAGGCCACAGCGGAGGTGCTGACTGATGGCTGGTATCATACCGGTGACATGGGGCGGCTTGATGAGCACGGCTTTCTTGCCATTTGTGGCCGGGTCAAGAACCTGATCGTTACTCCCAACGGTAAAAACGTCTATCCCGAAGAAATCGAGAACGAACTGCTCAACAGCCCGTTCATTCTCGAAGTCATGGTCTACGGCCACAAGGTCAGTCCAACAGCCGAAGAGGTCCACGCCCAGATCTATCCGGATCAGGAAGCCATTGATCAGCACGCCCAGCAACAGGGCATCTATCCGATGAATCAGCAGCAAATTGAGGCCCTGATTCGTGGCGAAGTGCTGGAGATCGGCAAACAACTGGCCGATTACAAACGAGTCAAGAAATTCACCCTGCGCGAAGATGAGTTTCCCAAGACCACAACGCGCAAGATCAAGCGCTTTGCTGTTGAAGCCGACATCAGCACAGCCGATTAGTCCGTTTTGCTGCCCTGCCCTCCCCTGTCACCACGCTATCCGGCAGCCACACCGCCCTTCCTTGAAAAGGAATAGCCCCCAGCCGTTCAGGGCGCTGTATCCGCCATAAAAACGCCGCAAGGAACTGGTGGTTCCTTGCGGCTATTGCCGATCTCGTCACATGTCTGCCCCATCTGTTTTCACCAACAGAGCAGGTTCGGTTACTACCCGCAACCCAGCAGTTGCTTGTCATCCTTGGCATATTTCTGAAAATAAAATTCCAGATCACCCAGTTGCTCGGTGCTGAGTTTCTGCCAGACCGGCTGATGGGCCGACGTGGGGCCGGACTGAAAGAACTCCGACCACTGCGCCTTGGTCCGCGCATTGAGTTGCAGCCGGTCTGCCGCACCACGGCTCTTGTGACATTGCATACAAACATCGCGGTGCAGTTTCTTGCCCTTGCGCCAGTCGGCAGCTGCCATTGCCTGTCCCGCAAGAAAAATTACAGCGATCAGAACCATTGCGGTTACCAGTGCCTTGTTCATGACGGACTCCTTTAAAGTGAAGACGTGTCTGCATCTTCCGGCAGACGGAAGGTCTCGATCGAGGCCAGCAGTTCGCCCGACTGTTCGGTCAAGCCGGTGGTGATAGCAGCGGAATCCCTGACCTGACGCAGGGTCAGTTCGGAAATCTCTGCCACCTTGCGCATAGCCTGCTCCACATTACGGTTCATCTCCAATTGCTGACGCGACAGCTGAGAAATCTCATTGACGACCTGCCGGGACTGGCCAGTGGCTTCCTGAATCGCATGAAAAGCCTCCCCGGTATCCTGTGCCAGCCGGGTCTGAAGCTCAACCGTCCGGGTTTCCTCATCCAGCGAGGCCGTTACCTCACCGGCCTCAGTCTGAATCGACTTAATGATGCCGTTAATCTGTTTGGTGGCTTCGGCCGATTTATCCGCCAGACGTTTGATCTCATCGGAAATGACCAGAAAGCCACGCCCCTGCTCGCCGGCCCGCGATGCCTCGATGGAAGCATTCATAGCCAAGATGGTGGTTCGGGTGGCAATTTCCGAGATCAGCTGAGCGATGGTGCCAATCTCCAGCAAACGTTCCGAAAGCGACTTCATCTTCTTGTTAATCACCTGTACAGTGACACGGATCAGCTGCATACCTTCGATATTGTCGTTGACCAGACGATGCCCCCCGGTCGTCGCCTGATCGACCAGACTGGCAACATTCTGGGCCAGCTCAGCCTTATCGGAAATATCCTGCGCCGCCGTCGCTGAACGCTGAACGGCCTGGGTCGCCTGCTCCACCTGGCGCGACTGGGTTTCGCCACCCATTTCCATTTCCTGAAAGATCTGAATCAGATTACGCGACTGCACCCCGACATCCTGGGCATTGCGGCGTGTTTCCTTGAGCAGCTCCGCCAAACTTTCAACCATGAGGTTATAAGCATCCGCCACGGAACCGAAGGCATCAGCCGTCACCGGCGCCTTCAGGGTCAGGTCTCCATCAGCCGCCTCGCTGACCACCTCCAGAAAGCCAATCAGGTGTTCCTGAGTGGTCTCCCGTTCGGCATCAGCCAGAATAGCGTCCTTGTACTGACCAATACTCTGCTGGAAATGCAGGGCGGCGGCGGCAATTTCATCCTTGGGCTGTAGCTGCATTTCGGTGAAATCGGCACGTTGGATGCGGTCGATACCCTGACGCAACAGCTGGGTCGAAGCCACCAGCCGACGATTCCAGCGCACAACCGTAAGAACCACCAGACCAAAGAGAAAAACCACCAGAGAAACACCCAGATAGTAAATCCGGTTTTGCTTGGTCAGACGCTGCTGGAGCTGCAGGGTGCGAACCAAATTTGTCCTGAGCTGTTCAAGATTGCCCATAAACTCACGCACATCCTGCGTATAGGCGGCAAATTGCCCAGCCAGCTCCTCAGGCCGCGCTCCCTGCCCCAGGTCTTGGGCTGTCTCCTCTAGCGTGGCTTCAAGGGAAGTGAAAATATCCGTCAGCAGTTCCACCAGCCGTTCGTTCTGGTAACGGTTATAGTCGGGGCGCTCCAGGCGCAGCAGCTGTTGTAAACGACGAAGCCAGTGTTCGGCCAACCCTTGGGTCTGCATTGGCGGCAACACCAGAGCAGTAAGGGCATCAAGCTGATCAGCGACCAACTGTAGCTGGCCGGTCAACAGTGCTCCACGTTCATCCACCCGAACGGTGTCCCGCTGCAGCGCCGCCAGCGCCATTTCGCGCTCCACCACCTGCAGACGACCGAGCTGCCCCAGCATCTGTTCAACCGCATCAAGCCGTTCCAGGCTGATCTGGGCCTGACGCCTGGCCTGTCCAGTCAAAAAATGATAGGTGACCAGATTCACGCCGATCAACAGCAGCACCAACAACCCCATGGAAATCAGGTTACGGCGGGTGATCTGCCGGACAGTTAAGAAGGTTCCTGACTTTTTCGCCATAAGGAAACTCTCTCCTTTTAAAAATGGACCGAATAAGGGGTCGGGCGGTCTGCAACCCGGCAGGTCACAGCGTGCAGAGCGTGTGTTCCCGTACCATGTCGACCAGCCGCTGTTCATCAAAGGGCTTAACCAGATAATCGGCAGCCCCAAGCTGGCGTGCCTTGTTCTGATGCGCCTCACCGGAGCGTGAGCTGATGACCACCACGGGGATACGGCGCAGGGCTTCACGCCGTCGCATCTCGGCAAGCAATTCATAACCATGCATCACTGGCATTTCCAGGTCAGTGAGAACCAGATCAACCTCTTTATCAAGCAGCAGGTCCAGAGCCTCCTGTCCGTTGGTAGCAGTAAACACTTCAACACCCTGATGTTCGAGAATCAGGGAAGCATATTTACGCACACTCAGGGAATCATCAACCACCAGCACACGCGCCACTGCGGCCTTGGCAGGCGTCACGGCCCCCGTTGTTGCGGCCGGATCGCCTCCCGCCTCCTGGTCGACAACCTGGGCCAGCCGCGCCGGATTGAGAACCAGACGTATCTGCCCGCCGCCGGAAACGCTGGTACCAGAAAAGACCGGCATATCAGCCAAAAGACGACCGAAAGGGCGGATGACGGTATCTTCCTGACTAATCACCTCTTCCACCAGCAGCCCCAGTCGGGCCCCCAGGGTTCTGACGTACAGCACACAGCGCCGGCTGTCATCCTGACAGGGTTGCGCCAGCAGGTGATTGAGATCAACCAGCCGATAGCTTTCCTCCTGCCGATGCATAAAACGGGCACCGGCAGGGATATCAATACAACTCTGGATTTCCTCGATCAACGCGGTAGGCAAGACAAACAGCTGCGTCCCAAGACGGAACTGGATGACGTTGATGATGATCAATGACAAAGGAATCTGTAAAATGAAACAGGTTCCCCGGCCGGCATCGGTTTCAACATCGACCGTTCCGTTCAGATCGGACAGCCGACTGAGCACGGCGTCAAGACCAACCCCGCGTCCCGCAATGTCGTCCACCGCTGACCGGGTACTGAATCCTGGGCGAAAGATCAGATCGATAAGAGCCTGATCGTCGGGCCGCTCTTCAGCTGCCAACCAACCCAAGGAGACCGCCTTGTGGCGAACCTGTTCCAGGGGAATACCGCGACCATCATCCTCAATACGGATCAGGGCACTGTTACCACGCCGCTGCGTCAGAATGCGGATGGTACCGCTGTCAGGCTTGCCCTGAGCGCGTCGTTCTTCAACTGACTCGATGCCGTGAGCCAGAGCATTGCGCAGCAGATGCACCAGAGGGTCAAACAAACCATCAATCACGGTGCGGCCCAAGCGCGTTTCACCACCCTCAAAGCGCAATTCAGCCTGCACACCGCTGGCGCGCACCAGATCGCGAAAAGTCCGGCGAAAGCGCTGGTAAAGACGTTCAACCGGCAGGGTTCGAATCACCGAAAGCCGATCCTTAAGTTCGGCAGTCATGCGATCGAGCACCTCGACATCGACACTGATCTGGCCGAAGGCCGAACGAATCGACACCAAGGCTTCCTGAATATCATTACTCATTTCGTGCAATTTGCGCGAAAAGAGATTCAGCTCATCATAGCGGTCGAATTCGAGCTCTTCAAAATCGGCAACGAGAGAAGCACCATCGGCAGGGACAGCCTCCTGGGGTCGGGCATATTCATGGCGTTCCGAAAACCGACGAACCTCGCGCAACAGACGTTCCTGGGCGAAATCGATCTCTTCCTTCATCTGCTCAGCCTGCTGAACCTGTTCAAGCAGATGATTTTTCGTCATGGTCATTTCGCCCAGTACCCGCATCAACTGGTCAATTTGATCAATTTCAACCTTGACGCTGCTGGTCTGGCGCTGACCCGGCACTTGGGCAGCCAAGATTCCAGCCGTTGATTCCTTTTCCTCCTCGGGCTCTTGGCTTGAACAAGCTGTCTGCAACTGCTGACACAGACGAAGAGCCTGCAAGGCAGAAAAATCAGCATAATCAGGCCGGCCGATCATCTGCAGCAGGGTGCGCATGCCATCAATGGCCGCCAGAAGAGCGTCGAGTAAGCGTTCGCCTGGATGCAGGGTGCCTAACTTGATGGCTTCCAGCAGATTTTCCACTTCATGAGCGATTTCACTGATCGCCTGATACTTGAGCAAGGCAGCCGCGCCCTTGAGACTATGGGCGGAGCGAAACAGCTGATCAATCATGGATTGATTAGCCTGTTCACCCGGATCGTCCTCCAACGCCAGCAGTCCAGCTTCGAGCACGTCGAGATGTTCCAGAGCCTCTTCGGAGAAAATTTCCTGTGCCGAGGTCGTCGAAATCATTCCAAGTCACATCCCTGCACGCTGAAGTTCAATGAATGCAGCAACATCCAATACCTGGCCCTGTTCTTCCACCAAGCTGAGCTGCGGAATCCGGTCACTGACAAACGCAATACGGTCTGCCCCGTGGAACGCCACCACCACAAAAAAACCCGCCATCAGCATCACCCGCCGATCGGTCTGAGTCCTCGGGCTGACAACCGGCACCACCTCACCTCGCAGATTCAACAAGCCCAGAACAGCCGGTGGGGCAAAGGGCAGCGGCGTTACAGACGCGGCCTGAACAATCTCGGCCACCTGATCGATCGGCAAGACATAGGTTTGCTGGTGCAGATAAAAACAGCAGCTGGCAGGCCGGACCAGTTCATCAGCTACGGCGGCATTCTGATGCAGCTTCATCATGAACGGCAAAGCAAAGTCGCGGATCAGGTCTCCGCCCAGAGCCTCAGCGCTCGTGCGTTCCGTCATTCCGGAGCGATCAGCAACAGCGTCCGTCGAAACGCCATCAGCTGGCCGCGTCGTTACAGTCAGACAGTTCTGCAACGCTCGGCAATGGTTTTCCAGCTGGTCGGCATCGGCCTGCGACAATAAACGACCCTGCGCAATCCATTCCTCCAGCAACAGCTCCAGAGTACGACCCAGTTCGCTCGCCTGCTGGCGTTTTACCAGTGCCGCCGTTCCCTTGATGGTATGTGCGGCACGCCTGGCATCGTCCAATAAATCGGCGGTCACCTGCTGCTGCTCAATGGCAGCCTGCAAAGCCCGCAACTGACCCAGACCGCTTTCGGCTTCGGTCAGGAACAGGGGAATCAGGCTTTCCTGCAGGTTGGTCATCTGTCTGCCCCCCCAGAAGTCAACGCAGACTCGCCAAACCGGACTGCTGCAACACGAAACAGATCTGCTGCAGCGAATCGGCATTCAACCCTGACTCGACAACCAGATCAGCCAGCGTACGACTCCCGTCAAGGAGCAAGGCAACCCGCTCTTCGGCATCCTCCAACAACTCGTTCTGCAAGGCCTCCGCGCAACTCGGCAGACGCTGAACAATCTGATCAGCACTAAAAAAATCGGCCGGGACCAGCAACTGGCGAACTCCCGGCAGCAAAACTTCATAGAGGGGTAAGCGGAAACGGATATCCTTCAGATTGAAGGGTAAGGCATCCTGCTCAAGAAAGAAATTTCCTTCCCTGACCGCCAGAGCAGTGGTCAGCGCCTGCTGGGCATGCTGCCGCAGGTAATACATCAGATCCTCTTCGCTGATCAGATTATGAGCTACCAGGGCTCGGCCGATAGGAAGATTCTTTTCACGCGCTTCCTGTACCACCTGCTGCAGTTGCATACGATCACAGTTAAAACGATCGTCCTGACAAATCAGGTCGGTAAGAAAACAATGCTTGCCTTTCTGGCTGGCAGTAGCAAAAACGAACCGTCCCTGCTCAAGAAAGATTTCAGCAAAGGTATCGGCAGAAAAAACCGACAAACGGCCACCATGACGGCAATGCATGCAAAAGCACAGAACCTCGGCAAGCGAGGTCCGGCAAAGGTCACCGGATAGAATCAGGGTCTGATGTTTGATAAGGCCGGTTTCACGCAAGGTGTCCGACAGCACATTTTTCATCAGAACCGGAAAATCCTTCTGAAAATAATGCCGGACTACACGGTCAAATCGTTCATTAATGGAATCAAGCAGCGCTTCGACATCCCCCACTGGCGCATCAGGACGCTGTTGATCGGCCAATGAAACCTCAGCAGCAGGCACAGTAGCAACGGACTCATCAGGCCGACAAACCTCGCGAATTTTAGCCACGAGCTCTTCAGGTTCGAAGGGCTTAGTGAAATAATGAACGATCCCGAAGCTTTCCTCGAAAGCCTGTCCGACCACCTCACTTTTTGATGAAATCAAAATGACCGGGATCTTACTCAAGTGCGCATCCTGACGCAGGGCCTTGCAGAACATGTGGCCGTTCATACGCGGCATAACAAAATCGACCAGAATCACGTCAGGACAATGCTGCTGCGCCAGTTTAAGACCTGTTTCACCATCCTCTGCACTGAAAATCTCATAACCGTTTTGACTCAGAACCAGTTCGACCAGTCGCCGAACCGTCGGAGAATCATCGACAACCAAAACCTTCTTCGGACGATCTGACATAAAATGAATCCCTTCACAGCCAACGGCTCGGCAGGCCTGTACAGGAAGACTGCAAACCTGCAGAATTACATTCCCGAAGTTTTCAATTCAAAGTTAGCACAATTACCTAACATCATTATTATTGACGCAAAATGTCCATTGCTTTCGACAAAGAAACCTTCATCCGGTCAAATGCATCCGCAAGGAGTCTTATTTCGTCATTCGTTTTAACATTAAATTGACAATCCAGCTTACCTCTACTGATGTTTTCTGAGACTGAAACGATGTGTTCAATTGGTTTTACAATGCTACTGACAATAAAACGGTCGACTGCAAACATAACAACAAGGAAGAAAATGCTAAATGCAATTGAAAAATAAAGAATGCGACTATATGCCTGCTCTTTAATCAACTCAACAGGCACATAGATAAATCGTGCCCCGACAACGTCACCCTCAACGTAACCATATCCGGAGCGGGTTCCGTAGCGTTCTACCTGACTCGGATGAGCAACCTCCGGCACATCGTGACAGCTGATACAATCCGATCCGGCAATCAGCGGACGGGCTACCGCATAAAACTGTACCCCTTCGCGTTCAGTAAAGCCCTTCCATTGCGTGTAGCGCCCGTCCTCGAAGTCCGAGATGACGCCATCCTCGAAAGCATCAGCCAAGCTTTCCGGGTTCAGTGGATTGGGCGAAGCATAACGAAAAATATATTCCGGATAAATTTCCTGAATGTAGCGGGCGGTCTCTGTCAGCATCAGCACCCCGACCCCACTTTCAGGGAAATAAGCGTCCTCGGGAATCAGCTCTTCTGCCTTGGGCCGGATCACGTTGTGCAGATAGCGGGCAGAACTGGTCATGACCGCCGCAAACAAATCCGTTTTTTCCTGAGCTTCGCGTTCAACATCCTTGCGCAAAACATAACTGCCGGAAACAACAGCCACCAGCAGGGAAAGCACATATACCACTGCCAGCATGACGACAATGCGCTTGCGAATGGACAGATTTTTCAACATCCGGTGCTCCTTCAGTAAACGGGGACAAAACAGGAATAGGAAATGTTTCCGTTTGATCAGCGACAGGCTGAAAGAAACTGTTCACGCAGATTGGCAGGCACATCCATCAGCAACTGATTGAGCAAAAAACGGAAAGACTCACTCTTGATGCTATCGCCACGATGATAACCAATCTGTTGCAGATACTTTTCTGCCATAACCACTCCCAACGGGCCAACAATGTCGACATAGGCAGAGAGCATTTGCTCAACCTGGGACCCCATCAGGATTCCGCCGCTGCCGGCCTGGGTGCTGGTCACCGTTTCTGCTGTCGTTGTCGAGCTACCACCCTGCTGCAACAGGGCAGCAGTGATGGGAGCATCAAGGCGGTGACGTGAACGCACCCCCTTGATAAAGCTTGCCTCAAGAGGCGTCTTCCCGAGAATGAACTCTAGCGTCTGCTGCGGATCAAGCAGGCCCAAGCGGATATACACCGCCTCTCCGTCCTCGATGGCAATCTTGCACAAATGCGGCGTCTCGGCAAACTTCAACACCAACTGACCGGTTCCTTCGGCAGCGTAGCGTCTAACAACCGCAGACAGATCCACTAGATACCTCCGAGATACTTCTTAACTGCCAGCAGAATATCGACAGGCTCGTAGGGCTTGACGATATACTCATCAGCACCCTGTTTTTTGCCCCAGAACTTGTCACTCTCACCTGATTTTGAGGTTGTCAGAATAATGGGTATCTGCTTAAGCGACGGATCGCGCTTCAGCGCACGACAGACCTGAAAACCATTCTTGTTCGGCATGATCACATCAAGAAAAATCAGGTCAAAACGTTCGGCGCGGGCCCGTTCTTCAGCCTGCAAACCATCAACTGCCGTCACGATTTCATGGCCGGTTCCCTTAAGAATATCCAGAAGAAACGCCAACTCGGTTTTACTGTCATCTGCCACCAATATCTTCGCCATCGAAACTCCTCCCCACTTGAGCAGAGCACAGAAAACAAATCCGTGCACATTGCAATGAATACACCAATCATCCGTATTCGCTATTAACAACCTAACATTCAGATTTCATCGCCCTCAAGACCAACCTCAGATAGCGTCTTTTAACGGAAATACCCCGTTAAACAACGCAACGGCCATTGCCCCTGCACACCAAACAAAAAAAGCTGAACCCGGCAAGCAGATTCAGCTCTCATTTTTTTATTGGTCGGGGCGAGAGGATTTGAACCTCCGACCCCATGCACCCCATGCATGTGCGCTACCAGGCTGCGCTACGCCCCGACGTTGAACGCTGCGGATTGTCTTGCATTTAGCCATCGAAGTCAAGTTGATTTTATCACTTTTTATCGACCAGCCGCCGCCGGTCAATCACACGACTGGCTTTGCCTTCATACCGCGGCATACTGGAGGGTTCGACCAGTTTGACACGGGCACCAACCCCCAATGCCGACAACAGCCGTTTTTGCAACATGTCGACAAACTGGCGTTGTTTCTTCATTTCATCGAAGAAAATACTTTCGTTAACCTCAACCTGCACCTCCAGCGTATCAAGGGTCCCCTCGCGCTCAATCACCAGCTGATAGTGAGGCTGACAGCCCTCCACCTGGAACAGAACCTCTTCAATCTGGGTCGGGAAGACATTGACTCCCTTGATGATCAGCATATCGTCGCTGCGGCCGCTGGTTTTCATCATGCGCACGAGAGTCCGCCCGCAGGCACAGGGCGTCTCATCGAGCCGCGTGATATCGCGGGTACGGTAACGAATAATGGGGAAGGCTTCCTTGGTGATGCTGGTCAACACCAATTCTCCCTCGGCGCCCGCATCAAGCACGGCTCCGGTTTCCGGATCGATGATCTCGGCAATGAAATGATCTTCAAACAGATGCATGCCGTTCTGGCACTGGCATTCACCGGCCACGCCCGGCCCCATTACCTCTGACAGGCCATAGTTATCCGTCGCCACCAAGCCCAGTCGGTTCTCGATCTCCCGCCGCATCTCCTCGCTCCAGGGTTCGCCACCAAACAGACCATATTTCAGAGCCAACGCCTCCGGTGCGATACCTTTTTGCTGCATCCGATCCGCCAGAGTCAGGGCGTAGGATGGCGTGCAGACCAACGCCGTGGAGCGATAATCCTGCATGATCATCAGCTGTTTGTCGGTGTTGCCGCTGGAGATGGGAATTACCGAGGCGCCAATCTCCTCCGAACCATAATGCAGACCGAAGGCGCCGGTGAACAGGCCGTAACCAAAAGCGATATGAACAATATCATCAGCCGTGACACCGGCGGCGGTCATGAAACGGGCCACCAGGTTGGACCAGACCCGAATATCGTTGCGAGTGTAGCCCACCACCGTCGGCTTGCCCGTGGTACCGGACGAGGAGTGAATACGTACCACCTCACGCATAGGCACAGCGAACATGCCATAGGGATAGTTGAGCCGCAGATCCTCCTTGGTGGTGAACGGCAAATGGCGCAGATCCTCCGAACTGCGGATGTCACCGGGTTCGACACCCAGGTCCCTGAACTTGTTCTGATAGCAGGGCACCTGGGCATAAACGCGGCGCAAGGTCTGCTGCAACCGCTGCAGCTGCAGCTCGCGCAGCTGCTCACGGGGCATACATTCGTATTGGCGATCCCAGATAGTCATTTCAGCGGTCATAACCCCGGTCATCTACATGCTGTAGACGCGCTCTCCTTCCAGCACATGGACACCCTGTTGCAGCAGCACCCGAATGGCGGCTTCAGCGTCATCAAAACGGAAAATGATCACGGCATTGCCGCCACAACGCTCGACAAAGGCGTACATATATTCGACATTGACCTGACCACCATCGAGAATCCCAAGAATACTGGCCAGTCCGGCGGGCCGATCCGGCACCTCGACGGCCACCACCTCGGTTTTACTGACAGTAAAACCGCGCCCCTTGAGGGCCGTCAACGCCTGGTCGGTCTTATCGACAATCAACCGCAGAATGCCGAAATCGGAGGTGTCGGCCAAAGAGAGAGCCCGAATATTGACACCAGCATCGCCCAGGGCCTGGGTAACCTCGGCCAGCCGACCCGACTTGTTCTCGATGAAAATGGAGATCTGCTCTACCTTCATGCGCACCTCGCCGCTTGAGTGAAAAGGAACGGGAACAAAAGCCTATTTCGGCCGCCGATCAATTACCCGCTGAGCCTTACCTTCACTGCGGGCAATGGTCTTAGGCTCCACCAACCGCACCTTGCAGGTGATGCCGAGCAAATCCTTGATGGCCTTGCGGATGCTATCACTGCGTTCCTGCAAAACCTTGATTTCGTCGGAAAAGGTTTGCTCGGTCACCTCGACCTGTACCTCCAGGGTGTCGAGATTGTCCTCGCGATCCACGATCAGCTGGTAATGCGGCTCGATGCCCTTGATGGTAAGCAGCACGCTTTCGATCTGCGACGGGAACACATTGACCCCGCGGATGATCAACATATCGTCGCTGCGACCGCTCATGCGCTCCAGTCGCCGATGGGTACGACCACAGATGCAGGGCTCGGCAATAATGCGCGTAATATCGCGGGTACGATAGCGGATCATCGGAATACCCTCTTTGGTGATGGTGGTGATCACCAGTTCACCGCGCTCACCGTCAGGCAGATTTTCGCCACTGTCGGGGTCGATGATCTCGGGAATAAAATGATCCTCCCAGATATGCAGCCCCTGCTGCGCCTCGACACATTCAATGGCCACACCCGGTCCCATGATCTCGGACAACCCATAGATGTCGATGGCCTTGATGCCCAGCTTGCTTTCAATTTCACGACGGATCGACTCGCTCCAGGGCTCGGCTCCGAGAATGCCAATACGCAACTTGAGGCTGGCAATATCAACCCCCTCTTCCGCCAGCGCCTCGGCCAGATAGAGGCTATAGGACGGCGTACAGGTGATCACCGACGAGCCAAAATCCCGCATGATCAGAATCTGTTTTTTGGTGTTTCCACCAGACATGGGAATCACCGACGCCCCCAGGCGCTCGGCGCCATAATGGGCGCCGAGCCCGCCGGTAAACAGACCGTAACCATAGGCGTTGTGAATGACATCACCGCGGGTGGCGCCGGCAGCGACAAAGGAGCGCGCCATCAGCTCGGCCCAGTTATCGATATCGCGCCGAGTATAGCCCACCACCGTCGGTTTGCCCGTGGTACCCGAGGAGGCATGGATGCGCACGATCTGATCAAGAGGCACAGCGAACAGGCCATAGGGGTAGTTGTCGCGCATATCCTGTTTGAGCGTGAACGGAAAGCGCCGCAGATCAGCGAGACTGCGCAGATCCGCCGGACTGACCCCTGCCGCGCCGAAGCGCTGCCGGTAAAAGGGCACGGCGGCATAGGCCCGCTCCAGTGTCTGGCGCAAACGTTTGAGCTGCAAAGCCTCAATGGCCTCGCGCGGCAGGGTCTCGAATTCGTCATTCCACAGCATGCAACACCTCGCGCAGCGGATCAGGCCGCCGCCTGACCAGCTTGTCGGCCAAGTTCGAAAGCCCGTAGATTTTCATCGATGAAACGTTGCGGCACCATTGTCCGCAACGCCTCCAGCCATAACGCCTCGTCCAGTTGCAGCAGGCAGGACAGCGCCCCCAGCAACACCGTGTTGACGGTGCGGGCATTGCCAGCCTGCAACGCCAGCTGCAGCCCATCGATCAGACGGGTACGCGGCACCTGCCGGCTGATGCGCTGCTGCAAATCGGCCGGATAGGTCTCGCGCCCCGTTGCCACTGCCGGCGGCATGATGCGCAGGCTGTTGCTGACCACCTGACCCTCAGCCCGCAGCAGGGACAAATAGCGACAGGTTTCCAGCAGTTCAAAACCGAACAGGATATCGGCCTCACCTTCAGGAATAATCGGCGAATAGACCTTCGCGCCATAACGGACATGGGACACCACGCTCCCGCCCCGTTGCGACATGCCGTGAATCTCGTTCTTCTTCACATCAAATCCGGCCAGCATCAGCACCTCGGACAGCACCTCGCTGGCCAGCAGGATACCCTGGCCGCCAACACCAACCAGCAGAATGTTCGTTGTTTTCGCCATCAGTTGGTTCCTCCCTCGCCGGCCAGTGAAAAGGCATCAAAACGGCACAACTGGGCGCAGATGCCACAGCCGACACAGAGCAGTGTATCCACCACCGCCTGCCCCCGCTCACCCTTGTCCGCCTGCCAGGAAATGGCCGGACAGCCTATCTTCAGGCAGGCCTTGCAACCTGTGCAGCGACCTTCGTCGATCAACAGAGGCGGCTTGCGCTGGCCGACATCGCGCTTGATCAGCACACAGGGGCCGCGCGCGATAACGACCGAAGGCGCCGGCCGCGCCATTTCCTCGCGGATCACCGTCTCGGTACCCTGCAGATCCCAGGGATCCACCAGGCGCACATGCTCCACACCGACACTGCGACACAGCTGCTCCAGATCAACCTCTTTGCTGCTGACGCCAGCCAGGGTGTAACCGGACGCCGGGTTTTCCTGCCGACCGGTCATGGCGGTAATGCGATTGTCCAGAATGACCAGGGTGGCGGTGGAACCATTATAGACCATATCCATCAGACCATTGATACCGGTGTGCAGGAAGGTGGAATCGCCGATGACACCCACCACCTTCTGCTTGTCCTCTGCCGGCAGCACGCGGTTGAGACCGGCGGCATTGCCAACACTGGCGCCCATGCAGACACAGGTATCCATGGCCGATAACGGCGGCATGAAGCCCAGGGTGTAGCAGCCAATATCGCCAGTAACAAAGGCCTTGAGCCGGTTGAGGGCATAAAACACCCCGCGATGAGGACAGCCGGGACAAAGATTGGGCGGCCGCTGCGGCAGATCCTCGCCGGCACTGAAGGCCGTCGCAATGGGTTGATTCAGCAGCCCCTGGCGCAGACGGCCCGGTGTCAGCTCACCACAAAGGGACAGCCGATCCTTGCCGATGACATCAAATCCCAACGCCCGTACCTGCTCTTCAATAAAGGGTTCAAGCTCCTCAATCACATAAAGCGTCTTGAAACGAGTGGCAAAATCACGCACCAGAGCCAAAGGCAGCGGGTAGACCTGGCCGAGTTTCAGCACCGAGGCCTCGGGCAGCACCTCGCGGGCGTACTGATAGGCCACCCCGGCGGTAATGACACCGACCTCATCGCTGCGTTCCTCGATGCGGTTAAACGGCTGGCTACAGGCCCAATCGGCCATGCGCTGCAAACGCTCTTCCACCACCAGATGCCGCTTACGGGCGTTGCCCGGCAGCATGACAAACTTGGGCGGATCTTTACGCAAAGCCGGCTGCGGCAGGCCAGTCAAGGGCTCCCCGAGCGTGACAATGGATTTGGAGTGAGCGATACGGGTAGTGGTGCGCAACAGAATCGGCGTATCGAACTGCTCACTGGCAGCGAAAGCCAAGCGGGTAAACTCCAGCGCCTCCTGACTGTCAGCTGGCTCAAACAAGGGCACCTTGGCCGCCCTGGCGTAATGACGACTGTCTTGTTCGTTCTGCGATGAATGCATTTCCGGGTCATCCGCTACCGCCAGCACCAGCCCACCCACCACGCCGGTATAGGACAGGGTGAACAGCGGGTCAGCCGCGACATTGACCCCGACATGCTTCATGGCCACCAGACTGCGGGCACCACCGAAACAGGCACCAATCGCCACCTCCAGCGACACCTTCTCATTAGGAGCCCAGGAGGCATCTATGGACGGGTACTGGGTGCAGTTCTCCAGAATCTCGGTACTCGGGGTGCCCGGATAAGCCACCGCCAGTCGCACACCGGCCTCAAAGGCACCGCGGGCAATGGCTTCGTTACCAGAAAGCATTTTACGGTTCATGTCACCTCTCGCTTAAAAAACGGTCGTGGGGAGCAAGATGCCCCGCAACAACGTCACCATGTCGCACATCTGGCCAATCACTTCTTGCCGATAATGGCCCGTGCGATACTGTGGGTATGATCACCAATTTTCTCAAAGTTGTGAATCATATCGATAAAGATCAATCCCGGATTGACAGAGCACTCACCGGTATTAAGCCGCTGGATGTGATTGTCACGCAGTTGCGCCTCCAGGGTATCGATCTGGTTTTCCATGAATTGCGCCTTCTCGATGATGGTCTGATCCCGCCGCTCGAAGGCCTTCTGGATGAAGGAAACAAATTCACGGGTTTTCTGTGCCAGATCAACCACCTCGGCTTCGGCCACCGAGGAAAAACGGATGCGCTGCTCAATTCTGCGCTCACCCAGTTGCCACAGGTTCTCGCAGTAATCGCCGATCTTTTCCAGATCATTGACCACATGCATGAGGGAGGAAATCTCCCGCGAGGCCTCCTGAGAAATCGGCCGTTGCGAGATAGCCACCAGGAAATCGATAATTTCACGCTGTAGCAGATCGAGCAAGTCCTCTTTCTTGCGCAATGATTCGAGCATGCGCAAGTCAGCCTTATCAAGAAATTGCAGAGTTTCATCAACACATTCCAGCGCCAGCAGCGCCATGCGGTTGGTTTCGGAGCGAGCCTGGCTCAGGGCCAGCGGCGGTGTATTGAGCACCCGGCTGTCGATATACTTGAGCTGAAAATCGAGCTGGCTGTCCTTCCCCGGCACCAGTCGCGTCGCAAGGTTGGCCAGCACCCCGATAATCGGCAAAAACACCAGGGTATTGATGATATTGAACAGGGTGTGGGTATTGGCGATATGGCGGGCAATATAGGGCTTATCCCCCACCGCCAGGCCGAATTCATGGGCCTGCTGCTGGGTGGTAACCACCAGATCGGCATCCCCCGGCGTAATGGCATTGACGAATTCAACAAAATACGGCAGCAGCACCAGCATGTAGGTCACGCCGAGAAAGTTGAACAAAAAATGCGACAGGGCTGTCCGCCGAGCCGCAACATTGGTGCCGATAGCCGCCAGATTGGCCGTCACCGTGGTGCCGATGTTCTCGCCCAGAATCAGGGCCACGCTGCCCTCGAAACTGATCAAACCACTGGTGGCCAGCGCCAGGGTGATCCCGATGGTGGCACTGCTGCTCTGGACAATGACGGTCATCAACGCGCCGATGGCGACCGCCAGCAGTGGGTGATTATCCACCAGCAGAAACACCTGACGGAATTGCTCGCTGCCCTTGATCGGATCGAAGGCTTCCTTCATCACCGACATGCCATAGAACAAAATACCGAACCCCAGCAGAATCTCACCGAGATAGATATTCTTTTTATCCTTGCAGAACAACTTCATCAGGGTACCAATCCCGATGGCCGGCAAGGCAAACTTGGTAATCTTGAACGCGATCAGCTGGGCGGTGATGGTGGTTCCGATATTGGCTCCCAGCACCACGCCAATAGCCTGGACCAGCGACATCAGTCCGGCATTGACAAAGCCCACCACCATAACGGTCGTCGCGCTGGAGGACTGAATGATCGCGGTCACCGCCAAGCCGACAAAGGCTGCGACGTAGCGGTTATTGGTCAGGGCCGCAAGAATCTTGCGCATGCGATTGCCCGCCACCTTCTGCAGCCCCTCCGACATGATCTTCATGCCGAACAGGAACAGGCCGAGACCACCCATCAAACCGAAAAGCAAATCCTGACTGAAAAACCCTGTCATGCTGCCTCCATTGCGCCAGCTGGGGCGGCGGAGCAATTGTTAGAAATTTGTTTGACCGAAAAAACGCAGAGACTATAACGAAGCCGCCAGGGATTGACAACCGAAAACGCCGCGAAAAAATTGCTTTATTTTCATTTCCCGGTCGGCTCAACAGCCCTTGTCAACCCTCGGTGGTAACGCATACCAGCGGACACAAAAAACCGTGGCGGAACAGCCCAGAGGACCGTTCCGCCACGGTGGCGTTATGGCTTGGCAGTAACAGGCTGTTGAAAAGAAGCCTGCCGAGCCCATGGATGGGTGACCAAAATCAATCATTACTCCGTAAAAAATTGATTTTGTGAGCAAGACGGAAATCGCATTTTCGGCTTGCGTCGTTGAAAAAGCCCTGGAGGGGACTTTTTCAACATCCTGGTAATGCAGAAGCGCGAGCCTGCCCAGGATCTAAAAGAAATAGGTCAGATTGGCCGCAAACAGATGGGCATCGCTTTCGTAGGTACCTGCCTGGGTCTCATTGTTCACACGCCGATCATCGAAGTCCACCCACATGTAGGCAAAATCAAATACCGCCCGCTCACTGTGGTAACCGAAGCCGAAGGTGTAATTGTTCCGGTCGGAATCGGGCAATTCCGGCCCAAGGGTACCGTTGGGAATCGGATTATTGTCCCGGGCATAGCCGGCGCGCAGATCCAGCTGATCCGTCAAGGCATACTGCAAGCCAAAACGGTAAGCCCAGACATCGTTCCAGTTCTTGGGATTGAGAGAATCCGCCAGGATGCGGTTCTCACTGAAATAAATATCCAGACTGTCATAGGAACTCCAGCCAAAGCGGTCAGCGTCCAGCTCAAGAGTCAGGCGCTCAATCGGCTTGATCGCCAAGCCGAAGCTCCAGGTTTCCGGCAACGTGATCTTTGTCTCAGCGCCAGTGCCATAGACCATATCGCTGTAACCGGCCAGCGCACTGTAAACCTGATTTCCCGCCGCTGTAATCTGGTAATCGGCATCGCCATCGAACTCCAATTCGATTTCGCTGCGATAGGCAACACCGACAGACAGGCGCTCACTGGGCCGCCACAGCAGACCGGCGTTGTACCCCCAGCCGTCGCCGTCGGCCTCCATCTCCAGTTCCCCCAGTTGCACAGCCGCCAGACCAGGCAGCGGTGCGGCACCCAGGGCATAGGCATCGGCACAGGCCGATTTTTCCAGCCAGACATCGGCATAGGTGTAATCGACACCAACGGCCAGCGCCAGCTTGAGGGCGTCAAAACGGTAGGCCACTGTCGGGTTGATGTTGATGGGCTTGATGGCGATTTCCTTGATCTCATCACGGAACGGGCTGGTGGTATCCCAGCGCTTGGCCAGCGGATAGAGCGACCCGACGCCAATACCGAAGGCCCAGGGGGAATCGGCTTTACTGCTGGTCATGTAAAAATTGGGCGGGAAAAAGACATCGTCGCGCGCCTTGGTGTCAACGGCTTGCTCAACACCCAAACCGGGACGGTTATCACCCAACCGCGTGGTACCCTTGAATTCCGTTTCCGGCACATTGATAACGGTAACCCCCAGACTGACCTGGGTTCCGCTCTGGAAGGCGATACCGGCGGGATTGTAGAAGATGGCGGAAGGATCGTCAGCCTGGGCAACAAAGGCGTTGGCCATGGCCATGGCCTTGGCGCCCTGTTCACGGATATGAAAGCCAGCGGCACCGGCCACGGCTGGCAGCAGTGTGACCAGGCTCAGCAGCGCCACCCCCATCAGATGCTGTTTCGGGCTTGATTTCACGTTTTTCTCCTTTGACCTCAAAAGATTAGAAAGACAGCAAAGGCTGCTTTATAGCGGAAAAAAACGTTTTTTCGCAACAGGAAAACTTTGTTCTACTCCTTGGGCCGCGCCCTGTCAGCCAGGCGCAAGGCACCATAGATTATTCCGAAAATGAGTAAAATAAATAGAATATCGGCAGCTCGCATCAGGTTTCCTCCAGCGGATTGACCGGAAACGGTCGTTTTTTTCAGTAACGCCGATCCGGATCAGGAAAGCTGTTGACGCCGGCATCGACACCGACGGTCTTATAGATTTTAATGTTGTCCCAGGGCCGCGGCAAAATCCCATCATGAATGGCCCAGCTGCGGCCGCGCACGCTGGCGGCAAACTCCGGCCGGCGGAAAGGAGTCGAACCATCGAGGCGACGGTACAATTCCCCTCCGGGACGAAATTCCCTGTCGATCCAGAACATCAGCTGCTTACCGCTGATGTAGTCGAAGCCATAGTTCTCGTAGCGAATGGCGTTACTGTAGGTGAGCGGCTCGGCCACAATACTATCGATGCCAAGCGCAGCGACAAAGGTCTCGAAACGACGAAAAAAATCCTTGAAGGTTTTCAGGCCGGCACGCACCTGACAGGGAGACAGCCCCGCCTCCATGGCACGAATCTCCTCGGGGATATTGCGCCGCAGGGTACCAAAGGCATTTTCGCGCCCTTGCGGATCGACATCGATTGCGAAACGCGGCGCATCCGGATCGTTGATCAGACAAAAGGACAACTCAATCTGGCGATAGGGGGTATCCGCCATTTCGACAAAAAAAAGACAGTCCTTATCCTGTGGCTGCCGGCGCACCTCAATACGCAACAAACCCAGCCCGGTCGGGCAGATGAAGGCAATTTTGTGGCCACCCTGCGGTGCGCGAAAGCTCTGCCGGTCGAAATGAAAACGCCTGAAAACGATCTCCGGCAGAATACGACCGTAAATGGCCTCCTTTTCCGCCTGCGGCAGGGCGTTGATCTCCAGCAACGAAAACAACGGCAGGCCACTGGCATCGTACAGTCGCCCGGCGGCGTTCAGTCCCATGCAACAACCTCCCCTGGCCCAGCAAGCGAGTAAAAAAACCTTGCAACCGCTGCCCTTACGGGCTCAAAAGCCCTGCAGGGACATCTCCAACCGTCCGTCAGAGTCGATGCAGCGGAAAGATGCGTCGCTCCAGAAACCGCAGGCAGGTATCCAGAGCCTGCTGGGCGCGACAATAATCGTCGGGCGTCGCCAGATGCGGTGCATCGCGCAACGCCAGGGCACCGGGGGTAAACTGCCGTGCCAGGGGAACAAACGCCAACGGCAGGGCATCGGCCACGGGAGCTCCGGTCATGGCTGCCCACAGCAGCGTCCAGGCGCGGGCAACATTGAGGCGATCGTAGCCGCCACCACCGACCGCCACCCAAGGCAGGCCCGTGGCCAGAAAGGCGCGGGCGGCATATTCCATCATGGCCGTCGTACACTCCAGCCGGGTCAGCGGATCGGTGCGCAAAAAATCAGCCCCCATCTGGGTGATCAGCAAATCGGGCCGATAGGCCGCAATCAACGGCAGTACCACCTTTTTGAACGCCTGTTCAAAGATCAAGTCATCGGAATGGGCTGCCAGGGGGACGTTAATGCTGTAGCCGTAGCCGGCACCCTCACCCACCTCTTCAACAAAACCGGAATAGGGATAAAAATCCTTGCCGTTTTCATGAATGGAAATCGTCAGGACCTGAGCACTCTGATAAAAGGCTTCCTGAACGGCGTCACCGTGGTGACCATCAAGATCGACATAAACCACCCGCTTGCCAGCTGCCAGCAGCGGCTGCAGCGCCACCACCACATCATTCAGGTAACAGAAGCCGGACGCCCGGGCACTGTGGCTGTGATGCCAGCCGCCGGCCATACTGAAAGCCGCCCGACAACCCCCTTCGGTCACCTGGCGCAGCGCTTCGATGGTTCCGCCACACATTAGCCGCGCCCAGTCGTACAGTCCATGAAAAACCGGATTTTCAACATCGCCCAGACCATAACGGAAGTTGGCCTGCGGTCCATCGGTCTGACTGAAGCGTTCCAGCGTATCAAGATAGTCCGGCCGGTGGAAAGCCTCCAGTTGTCGGCGGCTGGCATAAGGAGGCGCCACCTGGATCGTACCGGGGAAATCAAGCAGACCGCAATGCCCCATCAGTTCATAGGTCAGTCGGTAACGTTCCACCTTGAACGGGTGAGCCTCACCATAGCTGTAGGCACTGAATTGGGGTGCGTAGACCAGGGCTCGTGGAGCAGACATCAGGACCATCCCGGCTGGAAAAATACCAAAAAACGGTGCCCCACTGCGGCATCAAAAAGCAAAGCTACAGGGTTGCCGTCAGCGGCGCTGGTTGTACCCTGCCAGGTTGCCAGCGGTCAAGTCAGAGGCGGTCGGCCAGCGGGTAAAAACTGCGACATTGCCATTTACCGCGCCAGAGGGTATAAGAAGCCCTCGCCGGCGGCAGCATCCACAGCCATCAGACGTCGGCTTCAAAAGCCTTACGAGGCGATTCGACAAGGAACAGGTGAACCGTGCAACCCCTGACAGGAAAACAGATCCGCCATCTGCGTGCCCTGGGCCACCATCTGCAACCGGTGGTGCTGATCGGCAAGGAAGAACTCAGCAGCAGGCTGCTTGGCAGCGTCGAGGAAGCCCTTGCCAGTCATGAATTAATCAAAATCAAGCTACAGGAAGGCTGCCTGACCGATCGGCGCGAGGTAGCATCCCAGCTGGCACAGGCCTGTAACGCCCAGCAGGTCCAGGTACTCGGCCGCACCATCCTGTTATATCGGCCATCGGACAAAAACCGCATCGAACTGCCGGCCGCCGGCCGGCAGCGCTGAACGTTCCATGCGCATCATCGCCGGACAGGCGCGCGGCCGCCAGCTGGCCGACTTTTCCGGCCGGGCCATCCGCCCCACCAGCGACCGGGTGCGGGAGGCCCTGTTCAGCATATTGCTCAGCCGGCTGGGCAGTTTTGAAGGCCTGCGGGTGCTGGACCTGTTCGCTGGCAGCGGCGCACTGGCACTGGAAAGCCTCAGCCGCGGAGCCTGCGAAGCGGTATTGATCGACGCCGCGCCAGCAGCCGCCCGTCTGATCAGACAGAACGCCGCTCGCTGCGGCCTGACCGAGCGCTGCCAACTGGTAACCCGGTCACTGCCAGAGGCCCTTATGCCCCTGCAGGGCAGGCGTTTCGATCTGATTTTTATCGACCCGCCCTATGGTCAGAACCTGCTGCCGCCGTTGCTGCAACGCATCGACCAGCTGCAACTCCTGACACCCGGTGGACTGCTGTGCGCCGAGGAAGGTCGCCAAAGCCTGCCGGACGAACGGTACGGTGATTTGCACCTGCTTTTGCGCCGCATCTATGGTCAGACCGCGATTCATCTCTACCAGCCCAGCCTGGCTGCCATTTCCTCCAGGGGAGAGCCGTCATGAGCGATCGTATTGCCGTCTATCCCGGATCATTCGACCCGATCACCAACGGCCACCTCGACATCATTCAGCGCGGTTTGCACACCTTCGACACACTGATTGTCGGAGTGGCGCGCAATTCCAGCAAAAAAAGTCTGTTTTCCGTCACCGAACGGGTCGAAATGATCCGCGAGGCCCTAGGCAACCATCCCCGCGTCCAGGTCGATGTGATCGACGGCCTGCTGATTGACTACGTCCGCCGCAAGAATTCCCGCATCATTCTGCGTGGCCTGCGGGCGGTATCCGATTTCGAATATGAATTTCAGCTGGCTCAGGTCAACCATAGCGTCGAGAAAGAAATCGAGACCCTGTTCATGATGACCTCGGTGCGTTACGGCTACCTCAGCTCGTCCATCGTCAAGGAAATGGCTGCCTACAACGGGCCGGTGGAAGACTTCGTCCCTCCCAACGTTCTCGGACGCCTGCGGCAAAAATTCTCTGCCGCGACACCGGTCTGAAACGATCAGGTCCGCTTAGAGCATTCCCAGATAGCGGTGCATCTGACCAATGACGCGCACCTCCACGCCCAGGCCGGCCACCACCGTCTGCATGGCAAGCAACTCGGCCGCCGACAGGCTGCAACGATGATCGAGGGTGCGCGGCTGCAGCACCAGGGTCGCCGCTGGCGCCCGTTGCACCACCAGCGCGGCGGCCTGCTCCAACTCCGTCGTCGCAGTGCCCGGACCGACCACCAGCTTGACCCAGCAACAGCGCTGCGCTGCCAACCGCAGGAACTCGTCATGAGCAGCCCAGGGGGTTGGCACACCGGTCTGCGACGCCAATTTGATATCCATCGCCACAAAATCGAGCCAGGGCAACAGTTCGGCCAGCGCCTGCGGCAAGGTACCGTTGGTTTCGAGCTGCACCGGCAGCAGTCCCCGCAGCTGCGGCAACCAGTCGCGCAGCAACGCCCCATGCAGCAACGGCTCGCCACCGGTCAGCGCCAGGCTGTGATGGGCACCGGGAGCCTGCTGCAGCCAGTCACGGATCTGGCCCAGTACCATCGGCAGTGCCACCGGATTGGGCCAGAGAACAAACTGGCCACTGCCCGGCTGCTGTTCCACCCGACAATGCGCCGACGGCGCAAAATCGGTATCACAGTACGCACAACACAGATTGCAGCCAGCAAGGCGCAGGAAGATCTGGCGACAACCGATCAGCAGGCCCTCGCCCTGCACGGACGAAAAAAGTTCCAGCACTGGCGCCCCAGCGCCGGTTTCAGGTAAGGCTGTAGCTGGCACAGGCCTGATCCGATTCCCACACGGTAACCACCTCAACAGCAACATTGGCGCTATTAAGACAGGCGGATAACTGACCAAACAGGTAGCAGGCAATATTCTCCGACGAAGGACTCAGCTGGTTGAAGGGTTCCAATTCATTGAGATACTTGTGATCAAGCTGCGCCAGCACCTCCTTGGTGCGGGCCTTGAGAATCTTAAAATCGATTCCCAACCCGGCCTGATCGAGTTCCTGAGCACAGACCGTCACCTCGACCTTCCAGTTATGGCCATGCAGGTGTTCGCAATCGCCCTCGTAATGCATCAGGTTGTGAGCAGCAGCAAAATGGGTAAATATCTTCAGACGATACATCAGCTTTTCCTTTATAAACAAACGAAATCAGGGCTCTTCTTCCTCTTCTTCAATCGGGCTTGCGGCGGCCCCGGCAATGCGATAGTCGCCCGCCGCCCAGTTCCCTAGATCCAGCAGACGACAGCGCTCGCTGCAAAAGGGGCGCCACGGGTTATCCTGCCACAGACAGGATATGCCACAGATTGGACAACGAACCTTCAAAACGTTATTCTCCTTAGAAACTCGCCGGTCTGACCGGCTTCTCAGCCACAGGAGTTCATCCGCCATGCTCAACCCCCAGCTGCTCGATCCACAACTCTACCAAATCGATAGTCTGACCGATGAAATTCGTGCTGACCAGAACTGTGCCACCCTGCTGCGGCAGATTCATCAGCAGCTATTGCAACAGGGCGAGTCTCCACTGCAGGCCGGACTGCTGGCACGCGGCGCCGATTATTTTCTGCGCGACTTCCTCATCGGCCATCGACGGCAGAACATCCTCTGCCCACCCGCCGAGGCTGTCTGGCAGTTCGGCGGCCACTGGTATATCATCCAGAACCTGGAACCCGATCTCGATATCCTGATGGACATTCTGTCCGGCGTAGCCACGTTTTACCGCCTGTTACACGAACAGTTCCCTCTGCCACCCGCCACGTTGGAACGGCTACTGCAGGACTGCCACCAGCGGGACATTTATGCCTGTCGGCTCGAACAATTCTGGGGGCTGGCACCTGACGGCTACGACAAATGGCGGCAGGACTGCCCGCTGCCGCCCCTCAATTGACGGATCGCCAAGGTGTCCCCCTTAACATCGAGCCGCCGCTGCCCGGCGATACAGGCGACCAGCCTGGCCATCCTGATCTCCGGTCTGCTGGCGCTGGTCAAGGGCGCCATCGGCCTGACCAGCGGTTCACTGGCCCTGCTGTCATCGGCGATAGACTCCTGTCTCGATCTGTTGCTGTCGTTATGTAACTACCTGGCCCTGCGTCAATCCCGCAAACCGGCCGACGCCCGCCATCCCTACGGTCATGGCAAATTCGAAACCCTGGCCACCTTTGGCCAGAGTCTGGTAATCGGCGCCACCGGTCTGGCCATCATGACCGAGGCCGGAAAACGCCTGTACCAGCCACCGATGATGCTCGACAACCAGTGGCTCAACATCGGACTGGCCGTTCTGACGTTAAACCTGGTAGCCGCAGCCCTGCTCAGCCGACACCTTCGCCGCGTTGGTCACCAACTGGAATCCTCCGCCCTGCAAGCCGACGCCCTGCATTACGCTACCGATGTCTACAGCAATCTGGCCCTGCTGATCGGCCTGAGCTGCGCCCAACTGTTTGATCTGGCCTGGATGGACCCGCTGCTGTCCCTGCTGGTGGGTGGCTATATCCTTCGAGCGGCCTGGCCGCTACTGCGCGGCTGCCTCGACGAATTTCTCGATGTACGCCTGCCGGAGGATCAACTGCAGCAGGTACGGCGCTGCATTGAAGGATTCCGGCCGCGCATCACCGGCTATCATCACCTGCGCAGCCGGCGCACCGGGCGCCGCAAGATGATCGATTTCCACCTCAATGTCTGTCGCTTCAAGACCATTCAGGAGGCCCACGATCTGGCCGACCAGATTGAACGGGCCATTCAGCGACAGCTGCCCATGGCTGATGTCACCATCCATGTCGAACCAACTGACTGCGCCCAGTGCGGCCAGTGCGCTGATTGCCAGCTGACCTGTGAGCGGCGCTCAAGAACCGGGACGGGAGGCTGCGTGGCCCGCGACTGGTGATCGTCCCAGGGTCTGCGCAGCCAGGGCTAACGTCCCAGCATAATGCCGAGTTTTTCTGCCGCCCGCACCATATCCCCATCAGGATCAACCAGATTGAGCTGCCCGACCGCCTCGGCGATAGGCGTGGCCAGCACCTCACGACCGCGCAGCGCCACCATTTGGCCGTAGCGTCCTTCAGCGATCAGGTCGACCGCCTTGACACCAAAGCGGGTACCGAGAATGCGATCAAAAGGCGTCGGCGAGCCGCCGCGTTGGACATGGCCCAACACCACGGTGCGGACCTCCATATCGAGACAATGGGTCAGTTGATCGGCCACGGCATGGGCGATACCGCCAAGGCGCGGCACGCCACAACAGCTCTGGTCGGCACTGACCTGCAGAACCTGCTGACCATCACGCGCAAAGGCGCCTTCGGCCACCACCACGATGGAAAAACGGCTGCCGCCTGCCCGCCGGCGTTGGATGGCGGCACAGATCTTCTCGATATCGTAGGGGATCTCCGGCAGCAAAATCACGTCGGCGCCACCCGCCAAGCCTGATTCCAGCGCAATCCAGCCGGCATCGCGCCCCATCACCTCCACCACCATCACCCGCTGATGGCTCTCAGCCGTGGTATGCAGGCGATCAAGCGCCTCCGTCACCACACTGACTGCCGTGTTATAACCAAAGGTCACATCGGTAGCCCGCAGATCGTTATCAATGGTCTTGGGCACACCAACCACCTGCAATCCGAGTTCGTGCAGACGCTGGGCAATCTTGAGGGTGCCGTCACCGCCCACCGCCACCAGCGCCTCGGCACCCAGGGCACGAAAATTGTCCACCACCTGCTGCGACACATCGCGAAACACCGTCTGGCCATTTTCCTGCACCGGATAACTCAGCGGATTGCCACGATTACTGGTACCGAGTAAGGTTCCTCCCAGCTGCAGGACACCACGGACAGCTGCCAGATCAAGCTCGCGCACCCGCGGTCCATTGAGCAGGCCGTCAAAACCATCCTCGATGCCCAGCACCCGGAAACCATAGGTCTTGATCGCTGAACGAACCACGCCGCGAATCACCGCGTTAAGCCCAGGGCAATCGCCGCCACCGGTCAGAATGGCAATGGTTTTGGCCATGAAACCCTCCTTCGTCTAAGACCGGCTCAGCGGCCGGTTCCGTTATCCCCTGTCTGGGTGGCGATAGCCAGATCGGTCAGTCCCGCCTGGCGGGCTGCATCCATGATAGCCACCACCTGACCATGACGCGCCTGACGATCCGCCAGTAAAACAATCGCCGGGCGCGGCTGCTGACGCCCGAAATGGCGCAGTCGTTCCAGCAATTCAGCCTGCGACAACGCCACATCATCCAGTCGAAGCTGCCCCCTGTCGGTCAGATAAATCCGCACCTCGCGCGGCGCGGCAACAGAGGCGGTGTCCGAAGCCTGCGGCAGGTTGATGCCAATGCTGCCACGATCGAGGAAGGTCGTCGACACCATGAAAAAGATCAGCAGCAGGAACACCACATCGACCATCGAGGTCAGTTCGATGCGAATTTCCTCCCGCCGTTTTTTACGTCCGAATGCCATGCCCCGGATTCCGTCAGGCCGGCTCGGACAAATCGTCCGCCAGACGATCCACCAGCCGCAAGGAGTAATCCTCAAAATCGGCGGCAATACGATCCGCCCGGCTGGTCAGATACTTGTGCAGCAATATCACCGGAATCGCCACACTCAACCCGGTAGCTGTGGTGATCAGCGCTTCGGAAATGCCGCCACCCAGGGTTTCCGGGGTACCAACACCCTTGAGCGATAACTCGGTGAAGGCGCGGATCATGCCCAGAACGGTTCCCAGCAGACCCAGCAACGGGCTGATGGCGGCAATGGTTCCCAGCAGACCGAGATAACGTTCCAGTTCGGCCATGCGGCGCGACCCCACCTCTTCAACCAGCGTCTTAAGCCGTTCACGGCTGCGACCGGCTGCCTGCAAGGCCACCAGAAAGATATCGGACAGCAGAAACGGCCGTCCGGCGCAAAGGGCCCGCGCTTCGGTCAGATGCCGTTCCAGCACCATACGATCGACCTCGGCATACAGGCGGCGGCCACGCCGTTGCAACAGGACATAAGTCAGCAACCGTTCAAAAAATATGGCCAGGGCCAGCACCGAACATAACAGGATCGGGTACATCAGGGGGCCGCCCTTATGAAACAGTTCCAACATTCGTGGCAATCCTTATCTCAGGCCGGACGATCAGCGTTGTGAGCTCCAGCCGATGGCCTGTCGTCGTCAACAGGCGGCTCATCGACCGGTCCAGCCGGCAGTTCAATGACTGGTGCCGAGCGGGAGGGTTCCTCATCCGGCAGAAACTCGGCATCCGCTACCGGGTTCTGCTCATCAGCGGCCGGCGACAGGGCCTCAGCAGCTGGGCGAACCTCCGGGACCGGCCGCTGCGCCTCAGCGACCGGTGCAGCGGCTGCCTTTACTGTCGACGCTGGCGGAGCACTCGGCTGCGATTGCGGAGGGCTGCCGGCAGATTCCTTCTTCGGGGCAGTCCCGGCCTGACGCAGCTGCCGTTTGAGCTGGAGGATCTTCAGGCTGCTGGCGAAGGAAGCCGCGATCATGCCGAGAATAAAGGTACTGACCAGCAGCAGAAACAGCGGAATCTCCGGCGTCAGATAGGTATGGAACTTCACCGTCACCGGCAGCGGGTTATCCAGACTGAATTTGAAGACCAATGCCAATCCCACCAGGGCCAGCAGCATTTTGACGAATTTCATCATCCCCCTCCGATCGCGCTAAGGCTTGCATAAAAAGGCTGACGCCCGCCACAGGCGCAGCCCGAGAACGTTAGACGATTTGCTGGCAGGCGTCAATGTCGATCACCTCGGCCCGGACGTCCTGATCCCCCAGATACAGCAGGGCAGCGCTGCGACGCATGGCACCGCGGCCAGCCGTCAGACTGCCGGGATTGAGCAGCAGCAACGATCCGATGCGACGACAGAGCGGCACATGGCTGTGACCAAATACCAGCACATCGATGGTCTGATCGGCAAAGACCTGCAACACCCGCTGCTCCAGCCCGGCGGGCGGGCCCCAGCCATGGACCAGGCCAATACGCCAGCGACCGAAGCGCAGAAGACGGCGGGTTGGCAGGTCGGAGCCAGAATCGCAGTTTCCGGCGACAGCATACAGTGGCAACGGCGCGAACAGCAGCGCCGCATCGGGAGTCACCAGGTCGCCGGCATGAAGCACCGCGTCTGCCGTGGCAAAAGGGCCGGTCAACAGATTCCCGACCAGTTCCCGTCCGTCTGCCACGGTGCGCCAGTGGCTGTCCGATACCACCGCCAGTTTCATCACCACCTCGGACACACATGACCGCTCCAAAGAACAAAAGCGCCGCGGACGGCGCTTTCGGGAACGGCAGTAAAAATCATCAGGTCAGACTGTTTTCCATGCGAATCAGCAGACTCTGGCCCTCGACCACCGGCAGGGCATCGATGCGTTCCAGCGCCTGACGGATATTCCGTTCGCAGGCATCATGGGTAACCATGACAATAGGAACAAAACCTCCCACCTTGCGCTCGGACTGAATCATTGAGCTGATGCTGATGCCGCAATCTCCCAGCACACCGGAGATCTGGGCCAGCACACCCGGCACGTCCTTTACCAGAAACCGCAGATAATACTGGCTGACCACCTCGTCCATCGGCCGGACAGGCAACCGCGCCATGCTCAGCGGCGGATAACCCAGCGCCGCCGCGCGGCCCTGGCGGGCCAGGCTCATGACATCACCCATCACGGCACTGGCAGTGGCCTCCATGCCGGCCCCGCGGCCTATCAGCATCACCGGTCCGACAAAATCACCCATCAGCCGTACGCCGTTGAACACGCCACGCACATCGGCCAGCGGATAATGCTGCGGAATCATGGTCGGATGCACACGGGCTTCGATCACGCCATCCTCGCATTTACCAATAGCCAGCAACTTGATCTGGTAACCAAACTGGCGGGCGAACTGAATATCGAGGGCGCTGATGCGGGTAATACCCTCGGTATAGATCCGGTTAAAATCGATCCAGGTACCGAAGCACATGGAAATCAGGATGGCCAGTTTATGGGCAGTATCAATGCCCTCGATATCGAAGGTCGGATCGGCCTCAGCATAGCCAAGCCGCTGGGCATCCTGCAGCACCAGAGCAAAATCCTCGTTTTCCTCGGTCATGCGGGTGAGGATGTAATTGCAGGTTCCGTTGAGGATGCCGAACACACCACTGAAACGATTGGCTCCGAGGTTCTCGCGAATGGCGGACAGCACCGGGATACCACCGGCCACCGCCGCTTCAAACAGCAGCCGCACACCGTTTTCCTCCGCCGCCTTGAACAGTTCCTCACCGTAAAGGGCCAGCAGGGCCTTGTTGGCCGTCACCACATGCTTACCATTGTTCAGGGCAGTCAGCACAAAGGTGCGGGCCGGCTCGTAGCCGCCGATCAATTCGATGACCACATCGATTTGCGGATCGTTGAGAATACTCTGGGCGTCGGTGGTGAGACGGGCCGTCGTCGCCACACCGCGATCAGTCGTCACATCCAGATCGGCGATGGCCACCAATTCCAGAGCCATCCCCAGCCGCTGCCGCATCAGATCGGCATTGGTGTGAAATACCTTGGCCACACCGGTACCGATGGTGCCAAATCCCAGCAATCCTGCCTTTAACGTCTCCATGGGACTCCTTGTCGATGAAAGAGTAGCGAGGGCAACAGCTCTAGGGCTTCGGCCGTGTGTCGCCATGCTGGCGGGCAATCCGGTCGAGAACGCCGTTGAGAAAAGCCGGGGTATCGCTGGTACCATAGCGCTTGGCGATTTCAATGGCCTCATTGATCACCACCCGCGCCGGCGTCTGCGGCATATACAGCAACTCGAAGGTGGCCAGCCGCATCAACGACAGATCAAGCCGCGCCATACGCTCCAGCGACCAGTTACGCGACACCTGCATCAACAGCTGGTCAATCTCCTCCAGCTTGTCGTACACGCCGCGCACCAGCTCTTCGGCAAACTGCTTCACCGACAGCGCAAGCCCGACCGACGCAGCTTCGTCGGCCTCGCCCAACACATCATCGCGAAAACGGAAGCTGGCCCAGAAATCGGCCAACACCGCCTCCAGCGGCTGATCATGATCGTAGAGACTGTAAAGAATTTTAAGCGCGTACTCACGGCCCGCGCGGCGTGTCCCCTGTGCCATGTTAACCCAGCTGCTTCAACAGGTTGATCATTTCGATCAGCGTCATCGCCGCCTCGGCACCCTTGTTGCCGGCCTTGCTGCCGGCGCGTTCGATAGCCTGCTCAATGGTATCGGTCGTCAACACACCGAAAGCCACCGGCACACCGGTCGCCAGGCTGACCGATGCGATGCCCTTGGACACCTCGGCGCTGACATAATCGAAATGGGGCGTCGCACCGCGGATCACCGCACCCAGACAGATCACCCCATCATAACGGCCACTGGCCGCCAGACGCTGGGCCACCAGCGGGATTTCGAAGGCCCCCGGCACCCGCACGATACTGATCTGGTCATCGCTGGCGCCGTGGCGCTGCAGGCAGTCCAGAGCTCCTTCCACCAGTCGTTCACAAATAAAACTGTTGAAGCGACTTACCACCAGTGCGACCCGCTGGCCGCCAGCATCAAGTTGACCTGCGATCTGATGTGCCATGAATAATCTCTCCTTGGCTGCCGGAGGCGACAACCCAATTAAATTCCAGAAGATGTGAGCCGGGGGAAAGCTATCTGCTCATCTTGCAGGGGCTGAAAAAAGCCCTTCCTGCAGTCGTTACCGTATCCTGCTACAGGTGTTCGAGCAGATGTCCGAGCTTGTCCTTCTTGGTCTGCAGATAGCGTTTATTGACGCGATTGGCCGGCATTTCAATAGGCACCCGTTCGATCACCTCCAGACCATAACCCTGCAGGCCAACCATTTTCTTG
Source organism: Desulfuromonas thiophila (assembly GCF_900101955.1). NCBI lineage: Bacteria > Pseudomonadati > Thermodesulfobacteriota > Desulfuromonadia > Desulfuromonadales > Desulfuromonadaceae > Desulfuromonas > Desulfuromonas thiophila. The sequence continues at coordinate 66,480 of NZ_FNAQ01000004.1, forward strand.
GGGTTATTGGTCATCAGGCGAATCTGCCGCACCCCGAGATCCGCCAGAATTTGCGCACCGATGCCGTAATCGCGCATGTCGGGCTTGAACCCCAGCGCCTCATTGGCCTCAACCGTATCGTGACCGCAATCCTGCAGGGCGTAGGCCTTGAGCTTGTTGACCAGGCCGATTCCCCGTCCTTCCTGGCGCATGTAGATGATGACGCCGGAGCCGGCCTCGTCGATCTGGGCCATGGCCGCCTGCAACTGCTGGCCGCAGTCGCAGCGCTGTGAGCCGAACACATCGCCGGTCAAACATTCGGAATGCACCCGAACCAGCGTCGGCTGCTGCGGATCGATGGTGCCCTTGATCAACGCCACATGGTGGGCGTTATCAACGTCGTTTTCATAGACGATGGCCTTGAACTCACCGCCATACCAGGTGGGCAGCACCGTTTCGGCGCCACGCCGCACCAGCAATTCCTTGCGCATACGGTAGGCAATCAGGTCAGCAATCGAGATAATCTTCAGATCATGCTGCTCGGCGAACACCCGCAACTGCGGCATCCGGGCCATGGTGCCGTCATCGTTCATGATCTCACAGATCACCGCCGCCGGTTTGAGACCCGCCAGCCGTGCCAGATCGACAGAGCCCTCCGTCTGGCCGGTACGCACCAGCACTCCGCCCTTGCGCGCCCGCAACGGAAACACATGACCAGGCCGCGCCAAATCGCGCGGGCCGCTGGCGTCGTCGATAGCCACGCGGATGGTGTGGGCCCGGTCGGCCGCCGAGATGCCGGTAGTGACGCCCCGACGGGCCTCAATGGACACGGTGAAGGCGGTGCCGAAGGATGAGCTGTTGTCGGACACCATCAGGGGCAGTTCCAATTCGTCGGCCCGTTCTTCGGTCAGGGTCAGGCAGATCAGGCCGCGCCCTTCACGGGCCATGAAGTTGATGGCTTCCGGGGTCACCATCTCGGCCGCCATGGTCAGATCGCCCTCGTTTTCGCGATCCTCATCGTCGACCAGAATCACCATCCGGCCCTGACGCAGATCCTCCAGCGCCGCTTCAATTTTTGCGATAGGCACTTGCCCTCTCCTTTCCAGCTGTACGTGAAGATACGCGGCGGCCGCTCTCAGGCAAAGCCGTTGCTTATCAGCGTCTCCAGACTCAGGCCAGCAGGCGGCGCAGTCGCACCACAGGCCGGCTGAAGCAGTTTTTCGACATAGCGGGCCAACAGATCCGTTTCAATGTTGACCCGGGCGCCGACAGCATAGTGCTGCAGGCTGGTTTGTGCAAGACTGTGTGGAATCAGCGCCACACCAAAACCTGCCGCATCAACACTGTTGACCGTCAGGCTGACGCCATCAATGGCGATGGAACCCTTTTCAACCACATAACGCAAGGCAGCAGGGTCAAGAGCGAACAGGAAGCGTTCGGCGTTGCCATCACGAAAGCGGCGTTGCAGCACAGCGCAAGCATCGATATGACCGCTGACCAGGTGGCCGCCAAGCCGATCGGTCAGTCGCAGGGCCCGCTCCAGATTGACCGGGCTACCCGGCTGAAGGGCGCCAAGATTACTGCTTTGCAGGGTTTCCGGCGACACATCGGCAGCAAAGCCCCCGGCCAACCGCTCCACCACAGTCAGGCAGACACCGTTGACAGCAATGCTGTCTCCCAGGGCGATTTCTGCCAGCGGCAGGCGGCAATCCAGGACAATGCGGCAGGCACCGCCCCGTCGCACCAGTTGCCGCAGTCGCCCCACATCCTCGATCAGTCCGGTGAACACGCCAGCTCTCCTTCCAGCAGCAGATCATCGCCAAAGCGGCGCAGGCGGATATCCCGTACCGGCAAGGCGTCAGCCAGATCGAGCGGCCCCGGGCCATCGAACAGACCCTTGCCATCTCCACCGCCGAGCAACTTGGCTCCCAAATAGAGCATCAACCGGTCGATCAGACGCTGCTGCAAAAAAGCCTGATTCACCCGCGCGCCGCCTTCCACCAGCAAACTGAGCAGACCGCGGCGGCCCAGTTCGTCGAGCAGGGCCGGCAGAGACACACCGCCGGAGGCGTCCGCCGGCAATTCCAGCAGTTCGACTCCCGACCGGCCGGCCAGCGCGGCACGCCGAGCCGGACAGGCCAGCGCCGTGGTGGCAATCAGGGTCGGGGCCGGCGAATCCAGCGACAACAGCGCTGCCGAATCCGGTATGCGCAAGCGGCTGTCCAGCACCAGTCGCAGCGGATCGCGGCCGGCGGGGGCGCGACAGGTCAGGCGCGGATCATCGCGCAAAACAGTCCCGACACCGACAAGAATAGCATCCACGCGATCGCGCAGGCGGTGAACCTGTTCGCGACAGGCAGCGTTGGTAATCCACTGGGAAGCACCACTGGCTGTGGCGGTACGGCCATCGAGGGTCGCAGCAGTCTTAAGAATCACCAAGGGCCGACCACTGCGCTGATGCTTGGCAAACGCGGCGATCAGGCGGCGGGCCTGGGCTTCGAGGATACCACACTGCACCTGCAGCCCGGCCTGACGCAACCAAGCCAGACCACGACCGTTGACCTGCGGATTGGGATCGGCACAACCGACGAAAACCCGCCGTACGCCGGCAGCAATGATGGCGGCACAGCAGGGGCCGGTGCGCCCCTGATGGGAACAGGGTTCCAGCGTTACATACAAATCGGCGCCACGCGCCAGTTCACCCGCCTGCCGCAGAGCGAAGATCTCGGCGTGTGGCTCCCCGGCCCGTGGATGAAAGCCCTCACCGATCAGCTGGCCGTCCCGCACCAGCAGCGCTCCTACCGGCGGGTTGGGTGCCGTGCGCCCCTCGCCCCGACGAGCCAGCTGCAGCGCCCGCGCCATCCAGCGCCGCGGGCTGTCTGTCATCTCGGTCATGGACAGCGTTCCCGCTGCTTCTGCTGGCGCAGGATATCGGTCAGCTCATCCATAAATTCATTAATATCCTTGAACTGACGATAGACCGAGGCGAAACGGACATAGGCCACCTCGTCGAGATCGTGCAACGCCTGCATCACCGCCTCGCCAATACGGCTGGCGGCAATTTCGCGCTCGCCACTTTCCTGAAAACACATCTCCAGCTGATCGACGATTTTCTCGATATCGGCCACCGGTATCGGCCGCTTTTCGCAAGCCCGTCGCATCCCGGCAACAATCTTGGCCCGGTCAAAGGGCTCGCGCCGGCCATCCTTCTTGACCACCAGCGGCAGAATGTCTTCAATGCGTTCGTAGGTGGTAAAGCGCCGGTCGCAGGTGCCGCACTCTCGCCGGCGACGAATGCTGTTGCCCTCGCGCGCCAGGCGCGAATCCACCACCCGGGTTTCCGGCGCACTGCAGAATGGGCACTTCATACCTGCTCCAGCGGCGGCGAGCTGAACTGGCAAAGCTCAATCCCCGCCTCCCTCAGCAGGCCCAGCGACAGATCGTCGGGATAGCCGTCAAGGTAGACGATCCGGCACAGGCCGGCATTGATCAGCATCTTGGCGCAGATGACGCAGGGTGCGGTAGTACAGTAGAGACAGCCGGCGGCAATATTGACGCCGTGCTTGGCCGCCTGGATGATGGCGTTCTGCTCGGCATGCAACCCCCGGCACAGTTCGTGGCGCTGACCGGACGGCACCTGCAGCTTTTCACGCAGGCAGCCCGTCCGGCTGCAGTGAGCCACACCGCAGGGGGTGCCATTATAGCCGGTGGTCAGGATGTTCTTGTCCTTGACAATCACCGCTCCCACCTGCCGGCGCAGACAGGTGGAGCGGCTGGCGACCAGACGGGCGATGTCCATGAAATAGGCTTCCCAGGATGGTCGCTGCATGGCTTGACGGCTCCCTACTGCAGCCGATAAACGTAGAGAGGAAACTGCTGACAGAGTTCCTTGACCTCACCGCGAATGACCGCCAGCGCGGCGGCATTGTCATGCTGCTGCAGAGCCCGGTCAATCCAGACCGCCACCTGGCGCATTTCCGCCTCTTTCAGACCGCGGGTGGTGGTGGCCGGTGTGCCGATACGGAATCCGCTGGTGACAAAGGGCGAACGGGTGTCGAAGGGCACCGCGTTCTTGTTGACTGTGATGCCGGCCTCCTCCAGCGCTGCCTCGGCCATTTTACCGGTGATCTCGCTGCCACTGAGATCAACCAGGATCAGATGGTTGTCGGTGCCGCCGGACACCAGATTGTAGCCTCGCGCCAGCAGCCCTTCAGCCAAAGCCCGGGCATTGCTCACCACCTGACGGGCATAGAGTCTGAAATCGTCCTGTTGGGCTTCCTTGAAAGCTACGGCCTTGGCGGCAATGGCATGCATCAACGGGCCACCCTGAGAGCCGGGGAAGATGTTGCTGTTGATGGCCTTGGCGAATTCCTCCCGACACAGGATCATGCCACCACGCGGACCGCGCAGGGTTTTATGAGTGGTGGTGGTGACAAACTCGGCAAAAGGGACCGGATTGGGGTGCTCCCCTCCCGCCACCAGACCGGCGATATGGGCCATGTCGACCATCACCGGGGCACCAATCTCGTCGGCCACCTGGCGGAAGGCGGCAAAATCGATCTGGCGCGGATAAGCGCTGGCGCCGACCACGATCAGCTTCGGCCGGTGCTCACGCGCCAGTCGGGCCATTTCGTCATAGTCAATGGTGCCGGTCTCACGTTTCACGCCGTAGGGCACAATATTGTACAGCTTGCCGGAAAAATTGACCGGGGAACCGTGCGTCAGATGGCCGCCGTGGGCCAGATTCATGCCCAGGATGGTGTCGCCCGGCTGGCAGACACTGAAGTAGACGGCCATGTTGGCCTGCGACCCCGAATGGGGCTGCACATTGGCGTGATCGGCCCCGAACAGAGCCTTGGCACGATCAATGGCGAGCTGTTCGGCAATATCGACCTGCTCGCAGCCACCATAATAGCGCTTGCCGGGATAGCCCTCGGCGTACTTGTTGGTCAGTACCGAACCCTGAGCTTCGAGCACCCGCTCGCTGACAAAGTTTTCCGACGCGATGAATTCCAGGTTGTATTCCTGGCGGCGGGTTTCGGCCTGAATGGTCTGGAAGATTTCGGGATCGAATTGCGCCAGTGTCTGCTTGTTCATGAGCGGTTCTCCCTGGATAAATAAGATGCCAAAACAAAGACAGGCGGTACTAGCCTCCCCGCCCGTCCGTTCCTCGTTGATGGCCAGCCGCGTCTGCAGCCGACAGCTGTCAGCATGCTACTCCCGCAGCACTTTCAAGACGCTGGATCTTGTCCAGCCGTTGCTGGTGACGCCCGCCCTCGAAGACATGCCCCAGCCAGAGGTCCACCATGACACAGGCCAATTCGGGATCAAGCACCCGGCCACCGAGCACCAGGATATTGGCGTCGTTGTGCTCGCGCGCCATCTGGGCGGTAAAACCATCATGGGCCAATGCGGCCCGCACGCCGGGAAACTTGTTGGCAGCGATGGACATGCCGATGCCGGTGCCACAAATCAGGATACCGCGCTCGGCCGTGCCGGCCGACACCGGTGCGGCCACCAGGGCGGCATAATCGGGATAATCGACCGACTCCGGCCCATTCACCCCCAGATCCCGCAGCGCAACGCCACGGGCCTGCAGATGCGCCACCAGCTTCTGTTTCAGCTCAAAACCACCGTGGTCACTGGCGATCAGCAGCATGCCCACCTCCTAGATCTTGCGGAACAGCAGGGTCGCGTTGGTCCCACCGAAACCGAGGGAATTGGACAACGCCACGCGGATATCGGCCTTCCGGGCGCAGTTGGGGACATAATCCAGATCGCATTCAGGCGAAGGCTGCTGCAGATTAATGGTCGGCGGCACCACGCCCCGCTCCATGGCCAGCAGGGTATAGACCGCCTCAAGTGCTCCGGCCGCACCCAATGCATGCCCGGTCATGCTCTTGGTTGAACTGACCATGACCTTGGCGGCCTGGCTGCCAAGAGCCGACTTGATCGCGAGGGTTTCATACAGATCGTTGAACGGCGTCGAGGTTCCGTGCGCGTTGATATAGTCAACCGCGTCGGCCGCCACACCGGCATTGCGCAACGCCATCCGCATGCAGCGGGCGGCACCCTCGCCACCCGGCGCCGGTGCCGTCAGATGATAGGCGTCAGCCGTCAGGCCATAGCCACCAATTTCGCCATAGATATGAGCACCGCGCTTTTTGGCCGCCTCATATTCCTCCAGTACCAGAATACCGGCACCTTCAGCCATAATGAAACCGTCCCGCCCCTCATCGAAGGGACGACTGGCCGCCTTGGGATCATCATTGCGGGTCGACAGGGCCTTCATAACACAGAAACCGGCCACACCCAGCGGCGTAATGGTGGACTCGGTGCCGCCTGCGATCATGGCATCGGCATCACCCCGTCGGATGATATGATAGGCATCACCGATCGAATGGGTGCCGGTAGCGCAGGCCGAAACCGAAGAAACGTTGGGGCCCTTGGCGCCAAAGCGGATGGAGATCTGCCCCGGTGCCAGATTAATGATCAGCATCGGAATGAAAAAAGGCGATACCCGCTTGTAACCACTGGTCTGCAATACCTCGTGGTATTTCTCGATCGCCGGCAGTCCGCCCAGGCCCGAGCCAACCAGCACACCAACCCGCTCGGCATTACTTTCGTCGATCACCAGACCGGAATCCTTCATGGCCATCTCAGCAGCCGCCAGCGCATACTGAATAAAGAGGTCCATCTTCTTGACCTCTTTTTTGTCGATAAAGTCCTCGGGAATGAAATCCCTGACCTCACCGGCAATGCGAACCGGCATATCCGCCGGATCAAAGCGGCTGATCAGATCAATTCCGGACTGCCCGTCGATCAGGGCCGACCAGTTTTTCTCAACGCCGGTTCCCAGGGAGGAGACAGCGCCCAGACCGGTGACAACGACTCTACGCATGAAGACAACCCCTGTATCTTAGGTTCTGTTCCACGACCGGCAACGCGGCAGCGTCGATCCGGCCCTTCGGCATCCCAGCCCCAGCGAGGGCAGAAGAGTATTTTCCGTCATGGCCGGACGCCCGACATTGCGTTTGGCGCCGGCACTTCACCGGCGGGCCCAACGGACCCAGCACGGTGACAGCTTGCGGGGTGGTGCAAAAGTCCCTTGCGGGGCTTTTGCAACCCCACCCGACTGAACACTACAGGCCAGCTCGCAGGGTGCAACCAGCCTGCAGCAGGTCAGAATCAGCTGTTGCTGGCGACGTAGTTGACTGCATCCTGCACGGTCTGGATTTTCTCGGCGTCCTCATCGGAAATCTCGATATCGAACTCCTCTTCCAGCGCCATGACCAGCTCAACGGTATCAAGCGAATCAGCACCCAGATCGTCCATGAAGGACGCTTCAAGGGTCACCTGCTCTTCTTCCACACCCAGCTGCTCTGCCACGATTTTCTGTACGCGTTCCTCGATTGAAGCCATGACTAACCTCCGTTTAAATGTGATTTAACCGCCTGAAGCCGGACGGATTCTGTTGTTTCCATCCCACTGCCTGCATGAACAGGCTGTCTGGCAATGACAGCCTGGGGACAGGTCGAAAGCCTGCTTCCGGCCTATCTTATCGAAAAAGCTGAGGGTCAGGTCATCGCCTGACACAGAACCTGTACTTATAGCAGGAGGTTGAAAAAGTTCCCCCCGGGGCTTTGCCAACGACGCAAGCCGAAAATACGCTTTCCGTATTGCTTACAAAATCAATCCATTACAAGTAATGATTGAGTTTGGTCGCCCATCCATGGGCGCTACAGGCTGTTTTTCAACAGCCTATTAGGCCATGAACATGCCACCATTGACGGCAAACTCCTGCCCCGTGATATAAGCAGCCGTGGGTGAAGCCAGAAAACATACAACGGCAGCGACATCGGCCGCCTCACCGAAACGACCACAGGGAATCTGATCCAGCATCTGCTCACGGATTTTTTCAGGCAAGGCCGCCGTCATATCGGTTTCAATAAAACCAGGTGCCACCGCATTAACGGTGATATTGCGCCGCGCGAGTTCGCGCGCCATGGAGCGGGTCATGCCGGCAAGACCCGCCTTGCTGGCACAGTAATTGGCCTGACCGGCATTGCCCATCTGACCCACTACGGAACTGATATTGATGATCCGGCCATAGCGCTGTTTACTCATCAGCCGCGCCGCCGCCCGACTGCAGAGAAATGCGCCGGTCAGATTGATCCGCAAAACACTGTCCCAGTCGTCATCCTTCATCCGTGCCAGCAGGGCATCACGGTTGATACCCGCGTTATTGACCAGAATATCCACCCGGCCAAAGCGTTCTTGAGCGGTCTGAAACAAGCCATCAACCTGGGCCGCATCACCCACATCGGCTGCAAAAGACAGGGCCTCGCCACCGCGCTCCTGAATCTGCCGCGCCAACTCAGCAGTATCCTCGGCCCGCCGACTGACCAGCACCAGCCGGGCTCCTGCCACAGCCAGGGTTTCGGCGATGCTGCGGCCGATACCGCGTGAGGCTCCAGTTACCACAGCGACCTGATCTGTCAAGCTCAACATGACTTCCTCCCTGCTTCCACAGCTGTGTGGCCGTTGGCCACCTCCCGAATCAGAGGGCGCGCAACGACGCCAGATCCTCGACATTGGCAACGGCAACACCACGTTCGATGCGTCGAATCAGGCCCGCCAGCACCTTGCCCGGCCCCAGCTCGATGAATCGCTCGACTCCCTGCGACACCATGGCACGCACCGACTCCTCCCAGCGCACCGGCGCACTGACCTGGGCCACCAGCAAATCGGCAACACGCGTCTCATCCTGATTGGCGCAAGCCTCAACATTGGTGACCACCGGAACAGCCAGCGGCACAATTTCAAGCCCGGCCAGAACCTGCTGCAGCTGCCGGCCGGCTGGCTCCATGAGAGCGCAATGGAAAGGAGCACTGACCGGCAGCAGCAAAGCCTTTTTGGCTCCTCTCGTCCGTGCCAGCTCAATGGCACGCTCCACGGCAGCACGATGGCCGGCAATCACAATCTGCCCAGGACCATTAAAATTGGCCGGCGCCACCACCTGACCAGTCGCAGCCTCGTCACAGACCGCCTGCAACTCGACCGCTTCCATACCGAGAATGGCAGCCATGGCCCCGTCACCAACGGCCACAGCCTGCTGCATGAATTGGCCCCGCTGACGGACCGTGCTGACGGCATCGGCAAACCCCAGGGCGCCGGCAGCAACCAGGGCGGCATATTCCCCCAGTGAATGGCCAGCGACAAAAGCAGGTTGCAAACCGGTTTCCCGCGCCATGACCCGCCAGGCAGCGATACTGACCGTCAGAATGGTCGGCTGGGTATTGGCCGTGAGCTTCAGAGCCTCTTCCGGCCCTTCATGACACAAGCGGGCAACATCCTCACCAAGAGCCTCACTGGCTTCCTCGAAGCAGTGTCGCGCCTCGGCAAAATTGTCATACAGCTCCTTGCCCATGCCCACATACTGAGAGCCCTGGCCAGGAAAAACAAAAGCTATCATCGATACTTTTTCCCTGCGGATAAAAACAGATCAACCCTTGGCACAAGGTTCAGCCACTACCAGCGCACCAAGGCCGCCCCCCAAGTGAACCCGCCACCAAAGGCGTCGAACACCAGAATATCCCCCTGCCGCAGCAGACCCTTGCGATTGGCCTCGTCCAATGCCAGCGGGATAGAAGCCCCCGAAGTGTTGCCGCAGAAGTCGACATTCACATACATCTGCTCCTCACGCAATTCCAGTCGCTTGCGCACGGCTTCAAGAATCCGGCGATTGGCCTGGTGCGGAAACAGCAGATGCACATCGGCGGCCGTCAGTCCATTGGTCTCAAGAGCCTCGATAGCCACATCGTAAAGCGAGCGCACAGCGGTCTTGAACACCTCGTTACCGGCCATTTTCAGAAAAGGCAGGCGCTGTTCGATGCCAGCGACGCTGGCCGGATGACGGCTGCCGAAACCCGGCTGGTAAAGCAGTTGCCAGTCGCCTCCGTCGGCATGCAGATGGGTCGAAAGAATGCCGAAATCACCGTCCTGGGCCTCCAGCACCACGGCTCCCGCACCATCGCCGAACAGGATACAGGTATTGCGATCCTGCCAGTCGATCACCCGGCTGAGCACCTCGGCGCCGATGACCAGGGCATAGCGGGCACTGCCACTTTCGATAAATTTACTGGCACTGGCCAGAGCGTAAACGAAACCGCTGCAGGCGGCCGACACATCCCAGGCCGCGGCACGGGTCGCCTTGAGACGGTCCTGCACCAGACAGGCCGTTGACGGCCAGGGAAAATCGCCGGTAATGGTGCCGACAATGATCAGGTCGAGCTGGTCGGCGCTGATGCCGGCCATCTGCAAGGCCTTTTCGGCAGCAAAAACGGCCAGATCGGATGTCATCTCGTTTTCGGCGGCAATCCGGCGTTGCTGGATACCTGTACGAGCGGTGATCCACTCATCGCTGGTGTCGACCATCGTTTCGAGATCGGCGTTGGTCAGGATTTTCTCCGGCAGATAGGAGCCGGTACCGATAATGCGCGCTCTTTTCACAATCCGCTTCCCCCTGTGCAACCTGTCTCCGCCGAACCGCCAGGCCCCTCCGCCCGGCGGTCGCGACGCTGTTTATCTGCGATTCTTGCCTGCTACGCATTACATCCGGCGCTGGTCTGCCACCAGCTCAGAGGGCTGCCAGCTGTACCGTCTCCGTCTGGCCCAGACAGTCAAGCTGACGCATCAACTCCTGATTCACCGAGGCACGCACGCTTTCCGCCGCCTGATGGATGGCATTGGTCACCGCCTTGACGTTCGAACCGCCATGACAGATCATGGCCGTGGCACAGATCCCCAAGAGCGGTGCACCACCGTATTCGGCGTAATCGACACGCTTTTTAAACGCGTCGAACGCCGGTTTGGCCAGCAGATAGCCCAACCGTGAACGCCAGCGTGACCGCAGTTCACCGCGCAACATCTGACCAATGGACTCGGCCAGCCCCTCCGACACCTTGAGCACCACATTGCCGACAAAGCCGTCACACACCACCACGTCTACCGCGCCACTGTACAGATCGCGGCCCTCGACATAGCCAATATAGTTCAGAGGCTGGGTCTTGAGCCGCTGGTGGGTTTCGCGGGTCAGATCGTTGCCCTTCTTCTCCTCGCTGCCGTTGGAAAGCAGCCCGATACTTGGACGGACTCTCCCCATGACATGACGGGCATAGACATCACCCATCAGAGCAAAATGCTGCAGATGAGACGGACGACAGTCGACATTGCCTCCGACATCCAGAATCAGCGACTGCCCCTTCATCGTGGGAATGATGGTGGCAATGGCCGGCCGTTCAATACCGGCAATTCGCCGCACAACAAACATGCCGGCGGCCATGGTGGCACCGGAATTGCCGGCACTGACCACAGCATGAGCCTGATTCTGGCGCACCAGTTCAAAGGCCACCCGGATGGATGAGTCCTTTTTTTTGCGCACCGCGTCCGAAGCGGCATCCTCCATCGTCACCACCTCGGAAGCGTGGTGGATCTGCAGCGGCAATCCCTCAATAGCATGATGCTGCAACTGCTGGGCAATGCGCTCGGCATCGCCCACCAGAATAATGGTCATGCCCCAGCGACGAGCCGCTTCAACCGCCGCAGCCACCTCGACGGCCGGAGCGTTGTCGCCTCCCATGGCATCCACTGCAACGACTACAGAACGCATCGGCGTCAGCCAGCCTTTCGTCAGTTGGCGTTGCCCAGAACGTCACGGCCCTTGTAAAAACCGCAGCTGGCACAAGCACGATGCGGCTGCGTCGGCTCGTCGCACTGAGGACATACCGACAGACCGGGAGCGCTCAGAGCGTCGTGGGCGCGGCGGCTATCACGTTTGGCTTTCGATGTTTTTCCCTTGGGTACAGCCATGAACAGGGTCTCCTTGTTGTGCAATCCGGTTTAGGGTGCCAATCAGCCGCCCTGATGGCAGCAAACAGGCGTTTCAGAAGTAAAAAACACGAAGCTGACAGCAGCTTCGTGAACGAACAGACGTCTCTGGACAGAGAACCGGGCAAAACTAAACCGATTCCTGTCTACTTTTCAACCTTAAAATCCTTCAGCGCCGCAAAGCTCAGGCGCGCCGGTGGCAGGGCACAGTCGCACCGTTCACGGTTGCGGTCAATGCCGCACTGCGGGCAAAGCCCCTGGCACTGCTCCGAACACAGGGGATAGGGCGGCATAGCCAGCAACAACTGCTGTTCGATCTCGCCAGCCACATCGATGGTTTCGCCATCGTAGAGTTCCAGCCCCATGTCATCGGCAGTCAGCCCGTCCTCTTCATCTCCGTCACAGGCAACTTCCGGCAACTGCTCGGCAAAGGCCTGGTGGAACCGCACATTCAGTTGCTGGCGGCACGGCGCCAGACAACGCGAGCAATCCTGTTCCACCTCCAACTGAAGCTGGCCTGTCACCTCAATCAGTTCGGCGCAACGGCTCAGCTGCAACCGGGCCCGGACCGGTGAGAGAAAACGCACCTGGCCACCATCCTGCAGCGCGGCCAAGGCCGGGAAGGACGCAACCGGCTCCTGCAGCTCCAGATCAAGCGGCTGGCGTTTAAGTTCCCGCACATCGATACGCATAACGTTTTCTCCCCCAAAATGAAGGCGGTCAGTATAGAATCTGCCCTTGACTTGTCAAGAAATTTTCCCGGTCCCCCAACCGCTATTCGCAACCCTTCACAGGGAGTCCGCATGCCGTTCCCACCCCCGCAAAGAAACCAGACACAGCAGGCCGATCCACTCCTTGACCGCCTGCGCGCCCTTATCGTTCAGTTGCGCTCGCCTGGAGGTTGCCCCTGGGACCAACGCCAGGACTGGCAGAGCCTGGCACCTCATCTGCTGGAAGAATGTTACGAGGTACTCCAGGCCATCGACCTGCAGAATGGCCCGCTGCTGTGCGAGGAACTGGGTGATGTCTTGATGCTGCTGGTCTTTCTGGCCGAGATCGCTGCAGAACAGCAGCTGTTCGATTTCGATCAGGTCATCGAGGGCATCTGCGCCAAGCTCATCCGTCGCCATCCGCATGTCTTTGAAAAGTCGACAGCGCTGAGTGACAGCGAACTGCATCGCCAATGGCAGCAGATCAAACAGAGCGAGCGCCAAAACGTCCGTCCCCCGCCCACGGCCGGCACTGCCCGTCCCTTGCCAGCCCTGCTGCAGGCGCAACGCCAACTGCAGCCTCCGGCCGGCGCTGACCAGGCTTCGCAACTGTTAGCACAGCTGACTGAGCGCCTGTCCGCCACGGCCCGTCAACCGGAACAGCTTGACGCCCCCGGCTATGGCGCCCTGTTGGCCGAACTGGTACGCTGTGGCCAGAGCCTGCAACTTGATGCCGAAAGCTGCCTGCGCCAGCACCTTGCCAGGCTGGCCACACAGGGGCAGATCAAGGAAGAAAAATCTTGACAGCGGCAAAAGCCAACCAGTTCGGCCCAGTTACCCCACTTCCCCACACGGCCTGTGGATAACCTGTTCACAACGCTGTGAATGAAGCTGCCTGGCGCCATGCCGGAGGGGTCTGCATCATTTTGCCTATTTTTTTTGCACTGTTTTTATGTAAATAATTTCGATTACTTAAACGAGATTCCGCCAACATAGCCGCTATAGACTGGCTTTTTTGGGTACTCCTGAGCCGAAAAATGAACAAAGCCAAACGAAAGTGACGAAAATGTTTATAAAACTGCTGTTTGCCTTCATTTCCGTGCCGCTGCTGGAGCTTTATGTGCTGCTGCAGATCGGCCGCTGGCTTGGTGCCCTGCCAACCATCGCCCTGGTCATCGTGACAGCCATCTGCGGTTCTGTCCTGATGCGCAGCGAGGGTCTGCTGACCCTGCAGCGCATCCAGCTCAGCCTGCAACAGGGACAGATGCCGACGGAGGAACTGCTCGACGGCCTGCTGATACTGCTCGGCGGTCTCTGTCTGCTGACCCCAGGCTTCTGCACCGATCTGTTCGGTCTGTCGCTGCTTCTGCCCTGGAGCCGGCCCCTGCTTAAAAGCGCCCTGCGACGCCTGCTGGAACGACATCTGCGAGGCTGTCAGATCGAAATCCGTCTGCCCTAGCCAAAAAAGCGGCACCACAATACCCCCAGGTCAGCGATGCGGCCGGCGACGGTGCGGCTTTTTTGCAAAGATCACCCTCAAAAAACTGCGGCCAGCCGTCAGGCAGGCGGTCGCTGTCCAGTTACCAGAAAAACAGGATAAACCTTTTCTCCACCGGCGCGCTGCTTGCGGATACAATGCGCCGTCATCGCCCGCACCGCCACCAGCCCCTGCTGGCGCAGCTGTTGCTGCAGCAACTCGCGGTCAATGCCGGCATGTGCTACCCCCTCACCCTGATCATGAAAGTCGCCGTCCTCCAAATCCAGATCGGCCAGCGCCAGATAGCCGCCGGGGGTCAGGGCTGCCACCAGCCGGGCCACCACGGCGGCGTAATCGGGCACATGATGCAACACCATGCTGCTGTAGATCAGTTCGAAGGTGTCCCCTGGTGGCAGCAGAGTGTCGTCCGTTGCCAGAAAGGTCGACACCCGCTCACCCTGCCCCAGCTCACGGGCCTTCTGTTCGAATACCTGCAGCATGGCCGGCGCCCGGTCGACCCCGGTCAGCGTTGCCAGTTGCGGCAGCAGCAGATAGCTCACCAGCCCGGTACCACAACCAAATTCGAGCGCCCGTGGGCTGACTGCCAACGGAATTTCGCTGCGGATAGCCCCGGCCACCGCCTGGGCCAGCAGCTGACGCCGGGGTTTGGCGTCCCAGCTCTGCGCCACGGGATTAAAATCCTTGATGCGTTTATCCTGGGTCATGATTCCCTATTCTCCTTCGTTGAAATACTCACACCAGCCGTCCCATAAAGGAAAATACAACGCCGCCCGACAGGGCTGTTGCGGTTGCCACTGGCGGTAGAGCCACAGGTAACGCTCCAGCTGCGGCCCGTAACGCTCCAGCTGCCGCGCATAGAAAACGGCATGGGCTTCGCCGCTGGCGGGTACGGCGCTTTTGTAATCGACGATCAGCCGTTCACCGCTGCGGGCGTCGACAAAACTACGATCAACCACACCCTCGATCCATTCGCCATCACGCCAGCCGGCCAGAGCCTGTTCGCAGACCGCCAGAGGATGCGGTTGCAACAGCCAGGCGCCGCGTTCACTGGCCAGCACCTGCTGCAGGGTTGCAAGAAGTTCGCGGCTGAGAGCCTCGGCCCGGTCGGCGAATCCCTGTTGACGACAGTGCTGTAACAGCTGCGGCTGCAGCTGGGCCAGCGCCTGCGGTTGCTGCCAGCAGGGCTGTTGTGCCAGCAGGGCCAGCCACTGATGCAACAGCGTGCCCGCCTGACGCGCCTGCCAGCGGGCCAGGGGTTCGCCCATTTCGTTCTGCCACCGTCGGGTCAGCCCTGTAGCAACCGCTAACGCCGGCGCGGGCAGCTGCGCCAGCGGCCGGCGCCACAGGCCCGGCGGTGTTTCCGGCAAAGACGGTAACCTGTCGCGTTCAGCGCTTTCACCGGCCAGCGAATCGGGCAAGCGGGCAAGAAAGTCTTCCTCCACAGCCGGCCACAGCAGCTGCAACAGGCTGCCGGCCGGCGGCTGGGGCGACTGTTCCGGGCCGGTCAACCGCAGATGACCGAACAGATGCAAGCCCTTGCGGGCCCGGGTCAGCGCCACATACAGTAAACGCACCCGTTCATGGGCTTCCCGCTCGGCCTCGATCCGTTCAAGCAGGGCATAAACCGGATCGGCCGCCGTCTGTGTCAGGGTTCCCAAAGGTGCCAGCAGCAAGCCGGCCTCCACATCCTCCTGCCAGCTCAGCAAACGCCGCTGGGGCGGACGGGTGGTCAGGCCCAGACCAGGCAGCAGCACCTGATCGAACTCCAGACCCTTGGCCTTGTGGATGGTCATCAGACTCACCCGGCAGTTGAGCGGCGCCGCCAGGCGTGCCGGGGTCTGCCGCAACAGCTCATCGAGCCGGGCAAAGTCGACCAGATCCCCCCCCTGGTCGCAGGCATCGAACACCTCGGCCAGCTGATCCAGACAGGCCCCTTCAGCCGACGGGTAACAGGCCGACCCTGCCAGCAGATCCCAGCAGTCACGCACCCAGTCATACAGCGGTTGCAAACCACGCTGGTGCTCTGCCCGCGCCAGGGCGGCAGCCAGCCGCAGCAGCCGCGCCTGGCCCTCGGGCGACAGTTCGCCCAGCAATTCCGGCTCTTGCAGCTGCGCCAACAGATCGGCCTCGGGCCGCTGGGCAATACGGGTCAGATCAGCCAATTCCAGACCGCACAGGGGCGAACGCAGCAGTGCCAGCAAACTCAAGTGATCACCCGGCAACAACAGGGCCCGCAGCAGCAACACAAAATCCATCACCAGCGGCCGCTGCCCTAGCGCTGCCAAATCCTGCGCCTGACACGGCAGGCCGGCCTGGTGCAACGCCCGCAGCAGCGGAGCCACCTGACTGCGCGCCCGTACCAGGATCGCCAGCCGGTCCTGCGGCTCACGCTGCAGCAGTGCCTCCACCAGCGCCGTCAGTTGTCCCGCTTCGGCAACAGCGTCCCGCCCCAGCTGCGGGTAGAACGTAACCGCGCGACCCGGCAGAGCCGGTAATGCCGCCGTACTGGGGCTGAAGCTGACAGCACCGTCAGCGATACTCTCCTGACGGGGAAACAGCTGACTACAGCAGAGATTGGTCCAGTCAACCAACTGCTGCTGAGCCCGGAAATTGGTACAGAGTTGCAGGGATTCAAGCCGCACCGGACCGATACCGTCGCGCCCGGCACGCAAAAACAGCCCCACCTGAGCCTCGCGAAAACGGTAAATGGACTGCATCGGATCGCCAACGACAAACAGGCTGCGGCCGTCCCCGGCTGACCAGCCGACCGTCAACCGTTCCAACAGATCGAACTGCAACCAGGAGGTGTCCTGAAATTCATCCACCAGAATATGGCGAATCTGGTCATCAAGCTGCAGCAGCAGATCGGTCGGCTGCCCCTCCTCGACCAGCGCCTGGCGCGCCCGCAAAGCCATTTCGCAAAAATCGATCTGGCCGTGACGGGCAAAGACCAGCCACAGCCGCGCCACCAGCGCCGGCAGCAGCTGCCACAAGGCTTCGAGCACGGCCGCCGCCGCATCGGAATAGCGCGGTGGCGGCAGCTGGCGCAACTGCTGCCAGTCCTGTGCCGGACAGCGGTCGGCCAATTCAGCCAGCAACTCAGTCATCCGGTCCTTCATGCGCGCCGCCGTCCCCTTGCCGGGCGGAAAACCTCCGTTTTTATCCAGCCGCCGGCGCCACTGACCGGCTGCCGTCAACAGCAGTTCGGCCAGAGCCTGCCAATCGGCCAGTCGCTCTGCCAACGGTTGCGGAAAGGTTTCAGCCCGGTAATTCGTTAGCGGACTGTCGCTACGGCCAACCTGCTCAGCCGCATAGCGCATCAGCACCTGCAACTCCGCCCGCAACGGATCATCAAGCTGATGCCACAGCCGCGTCAGAACCAGCTCCACCCGCTGGCACAGGGCCGCTTCCAGCGCCGCCCGATCCGGTTGGTGTCCGCTGGCTGAGAGATGACGCAGCCACTGATCGCGCCGCTGCAGCAAATCGATCAGCAAGTCCTCCAGCAGAGCCGTGCGGTTGTCCAAGTGGCACACCAGTCGTGCCACCGCCGCGTTGAGTTGGGCATCTTCATGATGCAGATGGAGGGTCTCAGCCACGGCCTGGCGGTAAAGGGCCTGCGGCTGCGGCTGAACCTGCGGCAGGGCGCCCAGCCGGCTGAGCCAGGGCATGCGCCGTACCAGACTGGCATTGAAGCTGTCAATGGTCTGAATGGCCAACTGATCGGGGAACTGGCGCAGATTCCAGCCACTCTGGGCATCTCGGGCCAGGGCGGCGCAGGCCAGCTCACGCGTGATGCGTGCATGGGCTGACAGCTCGGCCGGCGCAGGGGTTGCCGCCTGATCGAGGGCGGCAAGGATGCGGTGGCGCATCTCCGCTGCCGCCTTGCGGGTAAAGGTCATCGCCAGAATTTGTTCAGGCTGATCGACACCGGCCAGCAACGCCAGATAGCGCTGAATCAACAGTTCGGTCTTGCCCGAGCCGGCCGGCGCCCGCACCAGACAACTGCAACGCGGATCGATGGCCCGGCGGCGCTGTTCAGCATCCTTCAGCATCGCTACCCTCCTGCTGGTCGCGCAGCGTGATCCGACACAGCGGCTGCAGATCACAGTTCCGGCAAACCTGTGGCTGGGCCGGCTGCACGGCAGCGGCGCCATCGGCCACGGCCTGCGCCAGCGCTTCGATCTGGTCACGCCACTGCTGACACAGCTCGCGCCAGTCACCAACCGCCAGTGGCTCAACCCCCGGCAGATCGTCCAGCGTCCCCAGGGCGGCAAACCGGCAGTCATCCGGCCGCAGCTGGGCAAAGGCCACGCCAGCGACCGGGCCCGGCAAGGGAGCATAGAGCGCATAGAGCGGCAACTGTGGCTCCAGCAGGGGCAGCTGCTGCAACACCCTGGCACTGCTGCGAGCGGTTTTGTAATCGATGACCAGGACCGAACCTGCCGCACTGCGATCAAGCCGGTCACAGATCAGCCGCAGCTGCAGCGGTCCGACGCTGACCTGACAGACCTGCTCCAGCTGTTCCACGCTGAAAGCACCCCGCTGCCGTTCCAGCCGCTGCCATTGCAACGCCAACTCCAGCAAGCGGTCAGCCTCCAGCGGCCAGAACTCGCGCTGCTGCAAATCCGGCCAGACGCCCGCCGAAGACGATGCCAGATCGGCCAGCAACTGCTGCAGCAGCTGACGGCAAGCGTTCTCGTCCCGGTGCAGCAAGGCGACGCTGCTGCCGAGCTGCTGCCAGAACTCCTGCAGCAAACGATGGATCAGGGTGCCGCGCTGGCGGGCATCGAAGCCACCAGCCGGCTCCTCCAGCGCCCGCAGGCCCAGTCGATGGCGGGCATAAGCCTTAAACGGACAGTGCGCCTGGTCACGCAACAGGGCTGCGCCACCGCGCGCCGGATCGCCAGCGGTCACCAGCGGCAGACCACGGCTGTCATTTTGGCACTCCAGCGCCACCACAGGCGGCGCGGCGGCCAGGGCGCCAGCCGGTTCCGGCAGTGGCGGCTGCTGCAGCTGCAGCAATGGCGAGGGGCGCCGCTGAATAGCTGCCTCGTCGGCACTGTCGCGACGGGAGCAGCTGAAACAAACCGTGCTGGCAGCGCCGGCCAGGCGCTGCAACTGCTGCCGGGCAAAACGCAGTTCGCGGTCCTGGCTGGCCCGCGGCATGTCGAGCCGCTGTTGCAGCCAGCGGGGCAGAAAGGGCTGAGGGTCGAGGGCGGCGGGCAGTTCCTGATCGTGCAGGCCCATAACCCAAAGCGCATCGGCTTGCAGACCGGCACTTTCCAGCAAACCCACCACCTGCACCGGCTCATCGGCCGCCTCGGGCTGAAACAGGATCTGATCGGCCAGTTGTTCCAGCCAGGCCAGTGCCTGGCGGCGATCACAGACCGGCAACACGCGATCAAGGCTGCACAGAGCCGGCAACAGTTTTTCCTGCCAGCTCTCCAGCAACTGATAGGTGGCGCTGTCAAGGGCCCGCTCACCAGGCCAGCCGGCCTGCTCCAGCCAGGCACTAAAACGCCCGGCCCAGGCCGAACAGGGCAACCGTTCGCGGCAGCAGCTCTGTTGGGCCAGCAGCTCGGCCAGGCGCACGGCAGCAGTATCGACCGGCTGGCGCCGCAACAGATCGACACAGGTGGCGCAGTCGGCCCGGCGCAAACGCGCCTGCCGCAGAGCCAGATCAGCGCGGACCCGCTGCTCCCGTTGACTGCAACCGCCCGCCAGAAACGGCGAACGCAGCAAATAACTCAGTTCGCTGCGGGCCAGGGGCTCCTGTACGCTTAGAAAACGCAAGGCGGTCTGGATGGGCCCGAACTGGCTCAGCGGTCGACCGAGCGACAGGTTGGCTGCCACCTTGCGGCGAGCCAGCGCCCGGCTCAGAGGCTGGCGCAGCGCCTCCAGCCGGGGGACCACGATCAGACGTCGGCCGGGGGTAACCGCCGCCCAATCAACCAAGGCCGTCAGTTCATCATTCAGGCTGTCGAACAGGCGAAAACGGGGGGGCTGGGGCGGCGCAGCGGCAACGGCGGGTTCAATCAGTTGACAGCCACACTGGCGCAGCTGATCGCACAGCTGATGGAGATCCGGTGCCATTTCATCAAAACCGGCCAGGACCAGCCGTTCCGGTGGCGTCAGGCGACCGGCAGCAAAGGCCTGGCACAGATAAGGTGGCAGGGCCGCCTCGTCCAGCCAGTCCTGCTGGCGGCAGTGAACCAGATAGGCCTGCTGCCAGCGCACGAAGGCCTGTTCCTCGGCTCGCGCCGGCGCGTAGCGTCCCACCAAGCGATAGGCACAGCTGAGGCGATGCGCTGCCATGGCCTGCTCGGCCGTGGCGCCCAACTGCAGCAGTTGCAGGCCACAGCGGGCAGCATCGTCACGGATCACCTGCTGCCACACGGCCTGCTGCTGCGGCCGGTTGAGCAGTCGGCCGGGCTCACCCAGTAGCGCCAACTGACGGACAAACCAGCTGGCCAGATCCTCCACCAGCGGCACCGGCCAGGCCATGGCCTGCTGGCGACAGTGTTCGTAATAGTGCTGCAGCAGATGGCGGGCCAGCCGGCGATTGACCGTGATGATGGGGGTGGCGGCCTGCAATTCAGGCCACAGCTGGGCAAACAACGCCATGGTTACACCTTGGGGAGGGGAATTTGACAAAAACGCGCTGGCGATCAGCCGTCGTTTGCGTCGGGCACAAACCGCAGCCGGTAAACCAGTCCGGCCAGAGCGTCGCCCAGATAGAGGGCGCCATCGGGGCCAATGGCCAGCGCCGTGGGCAGCCCCTGCAGGCGGCGACCATTGTGCCAGCCGCGTACCAGATCAATCCCCCAGCCCAGGGGCTGACCTGCCTCATCAAGGGGAACACCCAGCAGGCGATAGCTGCCAGCCGGCCCATCGTCCCCCTGCCCCTGCACCACCAGATAAAGCATGGCACGCAGCGGTGCAGGCGCAGCCAGAGAGCTGCCAAACTGCAGCGCGGTCGGCAACAGTGCCGGCGGCAGCTGCAGCAGCGGCGCGACTGTCTGCTGGCACACCGCGGTGGTCCCCCAGGTGACATCGGGCTGCTGGCGGCCGAAACAGAAAGGCCAACCGTAATCGGCCTGCGGCCTGACCACATTCACCTCATTGGGCAGCCGGGTAAAATCGAGTCGCGGCGGTGCGACCTCCGTTGCCCAGACCTCGTTGCGCAACGGATGCCAGGCCAGCCCGCCGCACTGATGCAGCCCCACGGCATGCAACTCCGCCGGTGCCGCTGCCGTGGCCGGCAAGTCGATCCGCAGCAGTGTGCCCAGCCGCCAGTCAGTCAGCGGCGGCTGAACACCGATACCGGCCACCGGCAGATACAGAGTCCGGCCTGACGGGCTCAACAGGGGACGGTATTCACCCGCCGCGGCGCGGGGCAGCTTTAGCCCCAGCGCCTGCAACGGTGCCCCGCCGCGCGGCAGGCGCACGACATCGGTAGCGGTCGCCAACAGCATCCGGCCATCCTGCCAGCACAACCCCATGGGCCGGTCGAGGCCATCGACAACCAGCCGGCGACGATCATACCAGCCATCGGCGTCACTGTCGGACAGGCACAGCACCCGCCCCAGAGCGGTCTGGCTCAGCCACAGGCGTCCCTGGTCGTCGAATGTCAGGGCCCGCACATCGGCAACGGCGTCGGCTACCACCGTCAGCTCGATGCCCTGTGCCACCTGCAACGACAACGCCGGCAACAGCCGCCGCGGCGTCGCACTGCAAAAACGGATCGAATCAGACTGCAGCGGCAGCAGCGTCTTGAGCCAGGGGCCAAGCTGCTCACGGGCAACCGCATCCTCATGCAAGCGCAGCACCCTCACCTCGGTCAGCGGCGGCGGCCACAGTCGCTGCTGCAGCGCATACGCGCTCAGCACCGACAGGGGAATGGCAATAATCAGCACACCACGCCCGAAACGGCGGCCGAACAACGCCAGACAGGCACCAATGGCGAAGGTGGCCACAAACCAGCTCAAAGCCGTTGGTAGCGGCAACCGTGGCGCGGCCAGGGCAAGCAGGACCGCTGCAGTCTGCAGCAGCAGACAGGCGCAGAAAAAAAGCAGCCCCATCATGCCGCCCTACCGGGTACGCGGCCGCACCGGCTATTGACCCAGCACCACACCAGGCACCAGATAATTGCGCACATAGTCAGCGACGGCATCCGTCAGGTGATAGCCCGTACCGGCGTAGCCGGCTCGCCGCAGCCGGTCGGTATTGGCACAGGTATAGTACTGGTAACGGTCGCGCAGTTGCGACGGCATGCCGATATAGTCAATGGCCGGCTCGCGCCCGAGGGCGGCGAAAATGGCCCAGGCCAGCTCATTCCAGCTATGAGCCTGGCAGCTGCCGATATTGAACAGGCCATTGACCTGGGGATGATCAAGGAAAAACAGGGTCATGTCGACCACATCCTTGACGTAGACGAAATCGCGCTGCTGCTCACCATCGGCATAGTCAGGGCGATAGGATTTGAACAGACCGATGCGGCCGGTGGCGACAATCTGCTCATAGGCCTTGATCACCAGCGAGCGCATTTCACCCTTATGGTATTCGTTGGGGCCGAACACGTTGAAAAACTTCAGC
Source organism: Desulfuromonas thiophila (assembly GCF_900101955.1). Taxonomy (NCBI): domain Bacteria; kingdom Pseudomonadati; phylum Thermodesulfobacteriota; class Desulfuromonadia; order Desulfuromonadales; family Desulfuromonadaceae; genus Desulfuromonas; species Desulfuromonas thiophila. The sequence goes on from NZ_FNAQ01000004.1 coordinate 89,151, forward strand.
CCGACACAGGAATCAAGCAACCCCTGCCGACGGAGCCACAGATCAAACAGATGCTTGGAATAACCGTACATGTTGAGCGGCCGCAACTGTTCCAGAGCGGCGGCATCATCATCGAAGCCCTGGGTGCCATCGCCATAGGTGGCCGCACTCGAAGCGTAGATGAACCGTGCTCCGCTACGCCGGGCCAGCAACGCCATCTGCTGGCTGTAGGCGACATTGTTCTGCATCAGATAGCGGGCGTCCCGTTCGGTGGTGGCTGAACAGGCTCCCAGATGAAAAATAGCGTCGAGCGGCAGCCCCCGTTCGCCCAGGTGCTGTCCCAGGCGATCAGCCAGCACCAGCTCAAGAAACTGATCCTTTTCCAGATAGTCCCGGTAACGCAGCGGCACCAGATTCTTCCACTTGTCCCCGTTTCCCAGCGCATCGACAATCAGAATGTCCTCGTGGCCCAGCTGATTCAGCCGCCAAACCAGAGCACTGCCGATAAAGCCGGCGCCTCCCGTGACTACAAGCATCGCTTTGACTCCTTTGTTTTGCAGTAAAAGAGAATCCGATGGCCGGCCCGGACCACCACAGTGGCCCCGCCGCCAGCGCCGGATTCTAGCACGAGCATCGGCCAGGACCGGATCTTTTTAGTCTATTCAGGATATAACGGCGTTATGCCTCACCCTTCTGCCAGCCCGACAATATTTTTCGCGACAGTAAAAAATGATGGTCAGAACTGCCAGCAAGCTGATACGGTGCGGCAGGAAAAATCCGAGCAAGCTTCCCTGAAAACAGCTAAACAGGGTTCTGTTTTTTTAGTTGCCACCGTCCCCCACCCGCCTTTTCGCCTTGACAAGAACGCAAGCCCGAGACTATCTTCCGTTTTTAACATCATTAAAAGAGCTGTGGCGCAGTGAATACCTGACAATGTCGCTTTGTTGCTCCCAATGGCGCCTACCGATTTTTACCGCGACTAAAAAAGAAAGGGTGGTTTTATGGCCAAGAAACGCGAAGCACTGGACTACCACAGCAGCGGCCGCAAGGGCAAGATCGAGGTTGTGCCGACCAAGCCCTGCGACACCAGCCGTGACCTGGCACTGGCCTACAGTCCGGGCGTGGCAGAACCCTGCCTTGAAATTGAAAAGAACCCGGAGGACGCCTACAAATATACCACCAAAGGCAATCTGGTGGCGGTGGTCTCCAACGGCACCGCGGTTCTGGGTCTGGGAGACATCGGCGCCCTGGCCGGAAAACCGGTGATGGAAGGCAAGGGCATTCTGTTCAAACGGTTTGCCGATGTGGACGTATTCGACATCGAGCTCGATACCCACGACCCGGACGAGATCATCCGCACCGTCAAACTGCTTGAGCCCACCTTCGGCGGCATCAATCTGGAAGACATCAAGGCGCCGGAATGCTTCTATATTGAAGAAAAGCTCAAGGAGATCATGAACATTCCGGTGTTCCACGACGATCAGCACGGCACCGCGATCATTGCCAACGCTGGTCTGATCAATGCGCTGGAGCTGATCGGCAAGCCCATTGGAGAGGTGCGCATTGTCGTCAACGGCGCCGGCGCCGCCGGCATCGCCTGCGCCCAGATGGCCCTGACCCTGGGCGCCCGCCTGGAAAACATGGTGCTGTGCGACAGCAAGGGTGCCATTTACAAGGGCCGCACCGAAGGCATGAATCCCTACAAGGAACGCCTGGCAACGGAGAGACCCGTGCGCACGCTGGCCGACGCCATGGTCGACGCCGATGTCTTCTTCGGCGTCTCGGCCAAGGATGCCGTCACGCCGGAGATGGTCGCCAGCATGGCGCCCAATCCCATCATCTTCGCCATGGCCAACCCCGACCCGGAGATTCTGCCGAGCGAAGCCCAGAAGGTGCGCAGCGATGTCATCATCGGCACCGGCCGCAGTGACTTTCCCAACCAGGTCAACAATGTGCTGTGCTTCCCGTTCCTGTTCCGCGGCGCTCTCGACACCCATGCCACCGCCATCAATGACGAAATGAAGATGGCGGCCGTCAAGGCGCTGGCCAATCTGGCCAAAGAGGACGTGCCCGATTCGGTGGTCAAGGCCTATGGCGATACCAAGTTCACCTTTGGCCGCGACTACCTGATTCCCAAGCCCTTTGACCCGCGCGTGCTGCTGCGTGTCGCACCGGCGGTGGCCAAGGCCGCCATCGACAGCGGTGTCGCCCGCCGCAGCATCGAGAACATGGACCGCTACGTCGAAGCCCTCGAAGCCCTGCAGGGCCGCTCGAAGGAAATCATGCGCACCCTGATCAACAAGGCCAAATCCTGCCGCAAGCGCGTGGTGTTCCCCGAGGGCGACAACGAAAAAATTCTGCGCGCGGCACAGATTCTGGTCGACGAGAAAATCGCCATTCCGATCCTGCTCGGACCGGAAAAAACCATCATCAATCGCATCAAGAGCCTCGGCCTTGATCTGCACGGTGTGCAGATCATTGACACCAAGGACAGCCCCAAGCACCGCCAGTACGCCCACGAGATGTTCCGCCTGCGCCAGCGCAAGGGCGTCACCCTGGCCGAGGCCAGCCGCACCATGTGCCGCGAACGCAACTATTATGGTGCCATGATGGTCCACATGGGCGATGCCGATGCCATGCTGTCGGGCATCAATGCCCACTATCCCGAAACCATCCGGCCGGCGCTGGAGATCATCGGCAAGCAGGAAGAGGTCAGGGGTGTCCATGGTCTGTACATGCTGGTGTTCAAAAAGCAGGTCGTGTTCTGTGCCGATACCACCGTGACCATTGATCCAACAGCAGAGGAACTGGCCGAAACGGCCATTCTGGCCGCCCACAAGGCGCGCCACTTCAATGTTGAACCCCGCATTGCCATGCTGTCGTTTTCCAACTTCGGCAGCGCCAACCACCCCTTCACCCAGAAGGTGATCCGCGCCACCCGCCTGATCAAGGAAATGGCACCGGAACTGGTGGTAGATGGCGAAATGCAGGCCAACGTGGCCTTTGACCCGGACCTGACCGAACGTCAGTATCCCTTCTCCGCCATCAAGGGCGACGCCAACGTCCTGATCTTCCCTGACCTTAATTCAGGCAACATCGCCTACAAGCTGCTGGCCAAACTGGGCGGTGCCGAAGCGGTCGGACCCATCCTGATGGGCATCAAGCGGCCGGTCCATGTGCTGCAACGCGGTGATGACATCAACGATATCGTCAACATGGCGGCGGTGGCGGTGGTTGACGCCCAGCAGACCAACGAACACGAACTCAACAACCACTGTTATTGATCAATCCTGCCAGTCCCCTGGCACATCAACCCAAAAGGCCGGGAGAAACCTCCCGGCCTTTTTTGCGTCAGACCAACCTGCCTGCGGGCGGTCTGGCGCTTTGCAAGCCCGGTCAATCCTGTTACACTCGCGCCCAACCATTGCGCCACACCTTCAATTTCACAGGAGCGTCTCCCATGCGTTATAAAAGTACCCGCGGACAGGTGCGCGATATCTCTTTCAAGCAAGCGGTTCTGATGGGGCTGGCCACCGATGGCGGTCTGCTGTTGCCGGAAAAGATTCCCGTCCTCAGTGTTGCGGAACTCGACAGTCTGGCCGGTCTGCGCTATCCCCAGCTGGCTTATGCCATCATCAGCCGCTTTGTTGGCGATGACATTCCGGCCGCCGATCTGCGCCAGCTGATCGAACGTTCCTACGCCAGCTTCGACCACCCGGAGGTCACCCCGGTGGTCAAAAAAGACGGGTTATACATTCTCGAACTGTTCCACGGTCCGACCCTGGCGTTCAAGGATGTTGCCCTGCAACTGCTTGGCAACCTGTTTGAATATCTGCTCAAGGAACGCGGCGAAAAGATGAACATCTTGGGCGCCACCTCGGGCGACACCGGCAGCGCCGCCATTGCCGGGGTGCGCGGCAAGGACAACATCAACATCTTCATCCTGCATCCTCATGGCCGGGTATCACCGATCCAGGCGCTGCAGATGACCACCGTCACCGATCCGAACGTGTTCAATCTGGCCATTGATGGCACCTTCGACGACGGTCAGCGCATCGTCAAGGAAATCTTCAACGATCTCGCCTTCAAGCAGCGCTACGCCCTGGGTGCCATCAACTCCATCAACTGGGCACGGGTGCTGGCCCAGGTGGTCTATTATTTTTACGCCTGGAGCCGCATCGCCGCCCACCGCGACGATGCCAGCGTCGATTTTGCCGTGCCCACTGGCAATTTCGGTGATATTTTTGCCGGCTACATTGCCAGACGCATGGGCCTGCCCATCCATAAACTGGTACTGGCCACCAACGAAAACAACATTCTCTCGCGTTTCGTCGCCAGCGGCGACTACTCTGTCGGCCGGGTGGTGGAAACCCTGTCGCCTTCCATGGACATCCAGATCGCCAGCAACTTCGAGCGCTATCTCTATTACCTGCTCGACGAGGATGCCGAGTTGCTACAACAGCAGATGGGCGAGTTTTCCGCCACGGGCCGGTTGCAGTTCACTACCGAACTGCTTGAACGGGTACGCGACGACTTCGCCACCCTGACCGTTGACACCGAGCAGACCCTGGCCACCATCCGTCAGTTTCACCGCCAAACCGGCTATGTGCTCGACCCCCATACCGCTGTCGGCGTCAAGGCCGGCAGCACCTTCCGCCAGGGCGAGCGGCCGATGATCTGCCTGGCCACGGCTCATCCGGCCAAGTTTGCCGATGCCGTCATCCGCGCCACCGGCAGCGCACCCGACCGGCCCGACAGTCTGTGTGAAATTGAAAACAAACCGCAACGCTGCCAGCGCATTGCCGCTGATACAACCGAAATCAAGGACTATCTGGCCAAGCACGCCCTGCAATAACCGGCGGCACCGTTAACAGCGCCGCGCAAACGGCCACGGCCCGACACACAAAACCCCCGCCGATCGCTGATCGACGGGGGTTTTGTGTGTTTTTCAGCAACTAACGCTGAAGCAAGGGATCAATGGGCCGCGGTCGGCAGCGCCGACAGATCGGGCCGCGGAGTGCTGGCGGTACTCGGCGGCAGCACCGGATGCAGCACCTCCGGCTGATCGCCACTGAGTGCTTCGAGGAAGCGGGTAATCTTGACCGCCTGGGCCTCGCTCAGTTCAGCGCCCAGTTGGGAGCTGCCCATCACCGCAACGGCATCCTGCAGGCTCCAGACCTTGCCGCTGTGGAAGTAGGGCGCGGTCAGCGCGATGTTACGCAGGGCCGGTGAACGGAACACATACTCATCCTTGGAGGTGTTGGTAACCGCAAAACGTCCCTTGTCGCCCGGCGGCAACAGCTCGGCACCCGGCTGTTCCACCACGCCGAAGGGGAAGTAATCGGTACCACCAAGGTTGACACCGTCATGGCAACCAGCGCAGCCGGTATCGACAAACAGCTGCAGACCTTCTTTCTGCTCGGCGGTCAGCGCCTTGTCGTCACCCGCCATGAACCGGTCAAGGCCGTCATTAGGCGTCAGCAACGTGGCCTCGAACAGTTCGATCGCCTTGGCCATATTTTCGAAATTAACCGGATCCTTTTCGCCGGGAAACGCCTTGGCAAACAGATCAACGTATTCGGGTATCGATTTAAGGGTTTTCTCAACCATTGCCGGCTTGTTGTTCATCTCCACCGACGCCTGCACCGGCCCCTTGGCCTGCTCCTTCAGGTCCGCCGCTCTGCCGTCCCAGAACTGGGCGGTATTGAACACGGCATTATAGGTGGTCGGCGCGTTACGCGGCCCCTTCTGCCAGCCGTGCCCCGTTGAGGTTTCCTGCAGATCGGCACCGGCCAGACCCACGTTGTGACAGGTCTGACAGCTGATCAGCTGGGAAGCCGACAACCGCGGCTCGAAATACAGCATGTGGCCAAGACGCAGCTTGTAATCGTTGTGAGGATTGGCCTTGATTTCCGCTGCCGTGGCCGGAATGGGCTTGAACAGGCCTTTGGCAGTGGCTCGCAGATCGGCATCGCCGGCACTGGCCAGGGATGTCGACAGCAGACAGGCCGTCAAGACAAGCAATGATACGGGTTTTTTCATGTTTCCCTCCTGTAAAAGAAATAAATGGCAACGCAACGTTGCCCCGGGTGATGACAGGACGCTGATAGCGGCTGAATGGAGGTCAATATAACCAATTTTGTCATCTATGCAAGACAAAAATGAAAACGATTATCAAAGGCACTGTGCCGGCGCAGACAGACGCAACCAGAACGCTAATCGCCGGATAGCAGGCAGTCTAGCAGAGTCCTGCCAATTGTGAACCGCCGCAGGCCGAAAAACGCCGCGCCCCAGTATTGTCCGGTTAATCGGCCACAGCAGCTTTGGTGTGAGCAAAAGCCGCCAGCGCCTGCTGGCGTGAGGTTGCCAGATCCACCAGTGGCAAGGGATAATGCTGCCCCAGCACCACACCGGCCTGACGCAGTACTGCTGGCGGAGCCTGCCAGGGGCAAAACAGATATTTCTGCGGCAGACGAGCCAGTTCCGGCAACCAGCGGCGCGTATAAGCACCATCGGCATCGAAACGCTGACCCTGGGCGACCGGATTAAAAATGCGAAAATAGGGCGCGGCATCCAGCCCGCAACCAGCCACCCACTGCCAGTTGGCGCTATTGCAGGCAAGATCGGCATCGAGCAGGCAGTCGTGAAACCAGCGCTGCCCCAAGCGCCAATGAAACAGAAGATTTTTTACCAGGAAGGAGGCCGTCACCATGCGCACCCGGTTATGCAGGGTACCGCTGTGCCAGAGTTGCCGCATGCCGGCATCAACCAACGGATAGCCCGTTTGGCCCTGCTGCCAGCACCGCAGAGCAGCGGCGCTGCTGTCCGTCTGCCAGGGAAAGCGATCGAAGGCAGCGCGCAGATTGCGCCAGGGCAGCTGCGGCCAGAAGTGCAGCTGGGCGTAACAGAACTCGCGCCATACCAGCTGGCGCAGGAAGGCTGCGCCATCATCACAAGCCGGCAGAGCTGCCAGGGCGGCCCATATCTGGCGCGGACTGATTTCACCCCAACGCAAGGCTGCCGCCAGACCAGAGGTCTGCTCCCGAGCGGGCAGATCACGCCCGCTGGCATAACCACTCAAACGCTGACAAAGGAACTGCTGTAGCCGTTGCCAGGCTGCGACTTCGCCAACCTGGGCCACCGAGCCAAAACCCTGATACCAGGCCACGCGCGGCAACAGTGCCAAAGCCGCCAATGCCTGCCCGCCGGCCGTTTGTGCGGTGGGAGGGCCGTACCAACGCAGGGTCACCGGCAGCGACAGAGGCGCTGGTAGCGGCCCAAGCGCCTGCAAATGACGATGAAAGGCGCTGAACACCTGATAGGCTGTGCCATCGGCTTTGCCCAGCTGGCTGGTCGGCCACAGGGTGGCCGCCTCACAGCATTCCACCCGCACGCCCTGTTGCTCCAGCCTCGCACGCACCTGGGCTTCCAAGGCCAGCTGGGCCGGCTCAAATGCACGATTCCACACCACCAACCGGGCGCCTGTCTGCGCCGCCAGTTGCGGCAGCAGTTGTACTGTCGATCCCGCCAACAAACGCAACCGCCCCTCACAGCCACGCTGCAAAGCCGCCAGACTCTGGTGCAGCCACCAGCGACTGGCCGCGCCGGCACCTTGCTCGAACACCGCCTGATCCCAGATAAAAACCGGCAGCACGGCCCCAACCGCGGCGGCACGGCACAACGCCGGGTTGTCCGCTAGGCGCAGATCCTGACGAAACCAGTACAATACAGGGATTTCAGACATCAGCCCTCTCCTGTCATCAGCCATGCGCAGCCCTGCCAGCATTCACCGACAGACAGCACCCCAAACGAAAAAAAGCCCGATACAGAATATATCCGTACCGGGCATCTTTTTTTTGTGGTGCCGAAGGGGAGACTCGAACTCCCACGGCCCTACGGCCACTAGACCCTGAACCTAGCGTGTCTACCAATTCCACCACTTCGGCGTGAAGTGAGTGGGGTTATAACAGAGCACGAACAAGGATGCAAAGGAAAAAACCGCTTGGCCGTTTTTTTCACTGCAGCGCCACGGCCGCTTCCATGCGGCCACCATAAAGGCAGTGCGCCGCCTGGCCCTGCACCAGATCGCTGAACAGTTTCCGCTGCTCGGCATTGCCAATGGCGGCCACCAGATCATCGGCGGCAAAGATAAAATCGGCTGACGGATTTGGCACAAAATGGCCCTGGCGAATAACCCCGACCACCGACACCCCGGTGCAGCGGCGCAACTCCAGCTGGCGCAGACTCTGGCCCAGCAGCGGCGTGGCGGCCGGCAGCCGCTCCCAGCTCAGTTCCAGCAAATCCTTGGCCTGTTTGAGCTGGCGGATCTCCTGATAGCCATCACCGACCTCGGAAAGCGGATGGTAGAGTTCACGTCGTATGCTGTCGGTATAGCGCTGAATCACCGGGATCGGTATCTGCAGATGCAGCAGGGCCTGACGGGCGATTTCCAGCCCTGCTTCGAGTTCGGGCAGAATCACCATGTAAACACCCTCTTCATACAGAGCACTCATGGCTTCCTCGCCGTCGGAACGAGCAACTATCTGCAATTCGGGGTGAAAACGGCGGACATGACGCACAATGGCCTGTGCCGCCAAGACCACCGGCATGGTCACCAGCAATTGCTGAGCATGCTCAATGCGGGCCGCCTCCAGTACCAGATCCTTGCTGGCATCGCCATAAATGGTCGGGAAACCGGCATTGCGACACTGCTCAAAATGGCGATGATTAACCTCAATGATAACAAAGGGCACATCAAGCTGCTTAAGCACGCGAGCGATGTGGCGCCCTACCCGACCGCCGCCGGCAATAACCACATGATCCTGCAGGCCCTCGCGCGGCAGGTTGATGGATTCAAGGCTTTCATGACGAAACAGCTTCTGCCGTAGGGCATAAAGCGGCGCGGTAAAACCCGACAACAGCGGGGTCAGCACCATACTGATAATGGTGGCCGACAGCACGAAGGCATAATGCTCCTGTCCCAGCGCACCACTGCCATACCCTACCTGAGCCAGCAGAAAAGAAAATTCACCGATCTGGAACATGCCCAACCCCAGGGCCAGAGGCACCACGTTGCCATAGCCGAACAGCCGTGCCAGACTGGCCATGATGATACCCTTGCCCAGTCCCACCAGCAGCACCAAGGCCAGCACCTCCAGCCAGTGTTCCAGCAGAAACAGCGGATTGAGCAACATGCCAACAGAGGTGAAAAACAACAGGCCGAACAGGTCGCGCAGCGGGATGATGTCACTGAGTGCCTGATGGCCATAATCCGATTCACTCAGAACAATGCCGGCGACAAAGGCGCCAAAAGAAAACGACAGACCCGCCAGATAGGTGGCATAGCCAATTCCCAGACCAATAGCGGTGATCGACAGCAGAAACAACTCGCGGGTGTTGCAACGGGCAATGGCCGCCAGCAGTCTGGGCAGCCAGCGGGTTCCCAGCAACAGCATGACCGCGAGAAACACCCCCGACTTGATGGTCGCCAGCCCCAGCACCGGCAGGCCGGCGGCCGGATCACTCAACTGCGGCAGCAGAATCATCAGTGGTACCACCGCCAGATCCTGCACCAGCAGAATGCCAATCATCACCCGACTCGACAGGGTGCCCATCACCCCCTGGTTCATCAGAGTCTTGAGAATGACCATGGTGCTCGACAGGGAAATCAGTCCCCCCAGCCATAAAGCCGGAATGGTGTCCCAGCCCAGCCAGCGCCCCACCAGATAGCCATAGCCCATGGTCAATAGAATCTGCAGCGGTGTACCGATCAAGGCAATGGCGCGCACCGGCCGCAATTCCTTGAGGGAGAATTCCAGCCCCAGGGCAAACAGCAACAGAGCCACGCCTATCTCCGCCAATTTCTCAATTTCATGCACATCGGTCACCGTCACGCCGCTGGTAAAGGGACCAACCAGCACCCCGGCCAGAATGTAACCGAGCATCAGGGGCTGACGCAGCTTCTGCGCCAGCAGGGCCCCAAACAGGGCAGCGACAATGATGATGACCAGATCCGCGGCGATTCCCATACGCGTTTTTCGCTTTCCCGGATAAAAACCAAATGGCAGCAGAAGAGCGTTGCAGGCTTTCACAAAGCCTTCATTCTAGCGAAAAACCGGCACCGAATACAGCCCTACCCGTCTGGCGACCACACATTCTGCCGTCCCCAACGGGGCAGGCGCGAACTGCGCCCTGAGGGAGAAAACCCTTCCAGGGGTGGTTTATCCAACTCGGCAGCACACTACGGATTCGTGACAATCGGGGAAGACTGCGCAATGGGCGCGGTCGTCCCGTTGGTCCAAAAAAGAAAACCCGGCACAGAAGCGAATCTGTACCGGGTACGTTTTCTTTGTGGTGCCGAAGGGGAGACTCGAACTCCCACGGCCCTACGGCCACTAGACCCTGAACCTAGCGTGTCTACCAATTCCACCACTTCGGCGTGAAGCGAGAGGTTTTATAACAAAGCCTCCTCGACATTGCAACCAAAAAAATCAGGCGGGTGGCAATGTGGTACCGACAGTGGCCGCGGGGGGTGTCGGTATGACCCGCAGACTGCGATAGGCAGTCACCCGCACCTGTCCCGGTCGGCCACCGGGCAGGGTTCGAACTGCCCGCCCCTGCGCCACCATCACCTCAACCCGGCCAGCATCGCGGGCGCGTGAATAGTAGGCCGCGACCTGGGCTGCGTAGATCACGTCACTTTCGGCCACCACGGCCCAGCCACCTCTGATCACCAGATGACAGCCGGGAATACCCAGGGCATGCAGCCACAGGTCATCAGATCTGAGCAGCTGACGGCTGAGGTAATCATTTGTCCGACTGTTGCGACCCCACAGCAACTCCAGCCCGCCGGGAGTGCGGGCCGAATGCAATGCCTCGGCCGGCGCAGGTGCCCGTGTCCGTTCGAAGCGGGTTTTCACCGGCCGGAACAGACCGGCGGTCATCAGTTCCTGTCGCACCAGTTCGCTATCGAGGGCCGTGTCGGCCGTTTCCAGTTCGTGCTGCAGGGTTTCCAGCCAGGACAGCAGCTCACGGGTTTCCTCCCGCCGCCGGCGGGCATGTTCCAGACCACGACGGGCCTTACGCGCGCGACGAAACCAGCCTTCAATGTTCTGCTGCGGTGACAGGGCCGGATCAAGAAGAATGCGCCGCGGGCAGGGCGGCTGGCGATAGTAGTCCGGCAGTTCGATGGCGGCAAGCCCCGGTCGCAGCAGATGGCGATGGCCATTCAGCAGTTCGGCGGTCTGCTGCCAGTCCTCGGCCTGTTCAGCCTCGGCCTCCTGCCGGTCGATCTCCGCCAGGCGGCGCTGCAGGCGCTGCAGAGCCTGATGGACTGCCGTTTGCACCGGCTCGTCAACCAGCACCCGGCCGCTGGCCGCCGTCTCCAGTCGTTGCCGCTGATCCAGCAGGGCCGACAGGTCCGGTAGTGGTTCTACCGATCCTTCTGCCGGCCACAGACTCAACACCCGATCCGTGATTTGCAGCTGCCAGCGCTGCTGCTGCCAGGCGGCAACAAACTGCTGCAGCGGCTCCAGCGCGGCCTGTGCCACCATCTGGCCGGCCAGACGACCGGCGACCAGCCGGCTCATGGGACGCACCTGCTGTTGCAGCCAGCGGGCCAGCAAGGTCTCATCCAGCAGGCTGACCGCGCCAGCGGCAATGGCAGCGGCGGCCTGCGGCAGGGCAATCGCAGCGGATAGCGGCATCGGCCAGATACTGCCTGCCGACGGCTGGCCAGCCGTCGGCAGGCGGCCGAGAATCCGGTCATCATCGTCCAGCAGCAACAGGACCGGGCGACGACCGAACAGTTCCAGCAACAGGCGGCAGCGCCGGCCATCGGTCGCCTGGCCATGCAGCACTACCCGACGATCCTGATCGTAGAGTTCCAGCTTGAGGATACGCTGCAGGCGAGCCCGCAACAGCTGACAGAAGCCCGCTGGCACAGCGGGATTGCGAAAGCGCCGGTCGGTCAGCCACAGACCGGCGCTGCCCGGCATCAGGCTCAGCAGCAGCTGGCACTCCTGCTGCCCGGTCCAGAGACGCAGCACCAGCAGATCCGCTGTGGGCTGATGAATTTTGCGGATCTGGCCACTGCCGATCCGCTGGCGCAGCTGAGTTATCAACGCTTCAAGAAAAAAACAGTCCAGGGTCATCCGTTCTCAGACCTTTCTGCTACACCCACGGGCAACAAGCGCCCCGTACCGGCTGGACGGTTGCCGTCAGCCCCGGCTCATGCTACAGTCGCCGCCATTTTCAACTCCCAACAGGAACCCCACTGCGACCATGCGCCGACCGCTTCGCACCCTGCAAAATCTGCTCGAAGCCCTGCCCTTCTTTTTTCTGGTGGCCATAGCCCAGTTGCTCCCACGCCGTGCGGCCCTGCGTTTCGGCCGTGTTCTCGGCCGGCTCGGGCGTCTGTTGCAGCCAGCCCGGCGCCACACCGCGCGGGACAATCTACGGCAGGCCTTTCCACAGCAGTCCGCCGACTGGATCGAATATCAGCTCAGCAGCATGTTCGAGCATCTGGGCATCAGCGCAATGGAGTTGCTGCGCCTGGCCAGCGCCCGGGGTCGAACCGCCCTGCAAAGCCAGTTGCATTTCTCCGGTCTGGAACAGCTGCAACAGCTGCGCGAACATAAGCAGGGCGCCTTCCTGCTGACAGCCCATCTCGGCTTTTGGGAAGTCGGACCGCTCTTTCTGCCACCGCAGGGGCTGCAGGTCAGCTTTGTCGCCAAAGCCATCCGCAACCCCTATATCGACCGCTTTTTCTGGCGACTGCGCACCTCCGGCGGCGGCCAGGGCATCGACAGCCGCCACGCCGCCCGCCGCATCGTGCGAGCCCTGGGGCAGGGGCAACTGGTCGGATTGCTGCTGGATCAGCATGTGTCAAAAAAAACCGGCGTAGTCGTCAACTTCTTTGGCCGGCCGGCCTACACCACACCCATTATCACCCAGATTGCCCTGAAAACCGGCACACCGGTGGTGACCGCCTTCGCCTATCGCCAGCCCGACTTCAGTTACCGAGTTCTCATTCAGCCGCCGCTCTATCTTGAAGGAGACTGCAGCGACACCAACATCCAGCAGCAGACTCAGCGCCTCACCGCCATCATGGAAGAGGCCATCCGCCAGCAGCCGCAGCAGTGGTTCTGGCTGCACCGGCGTTGGCGCTGGCGGCCGGAACAGGGCAACCCGCCGCCCGCCACCCCAGAATCAACAGACAGCAGGTCCGACCCATGAACCCACCCAGCCCCTTCCATATCGTTCTGATCGAGCCGGAAATCCCGCCCAACACCGGCAACATTGCCCGGCTCTGCGCCGCCACCGGCAGCATCCTGCACCTGGTGGAGCCCCTCGGCTTTTCCCTCGACGACCGGCATCTGCGACGGGCCGGGCTGGACTACTGGCCTCAGGTGCAACTGCGCCGCTGGCCTGATTTCGCCAGTCTGCAGGTCGCCTATCCAGCGGGACGCTGGTGGCTGGCCTCAAAAACAGCGCAACGCTGCTATGTGGAAGCCAGCTTCCTGCCGGGCGACTTTCTGGTCTTCGGCAAGGAAAGCGCCGGCCTGCCCGCCGATCTGCTGCAACAGCATGCCGACCGTTGTCTGCGCATCCCGCTGCTGGAACCGGCCGTTCGCAGCCTCAACCTGGCGTCGGCGACCGCCATCTTGCTGTACGAAGCCCTGCGCCAGAACCACCGCCTGCGCTAACGGGCTGTTGACAAACAGCCTGTAGAGCCCATGGACGGGCGACCGAAATCAGTCCTTGCTCCGTAATGGATTGATTTTGTGAGCAAGACGAAAATCGCATTTTCGGCTTGCGGCGTTGAAAGGTTCCCGGAAGGGACGTTTTCAACATCCTGCTAAGGCCTGCCTCCGCGTCTCAGCGACCAGCCGGCCGCCGCCGGCGCAGCAGCATTCCCAGATCCCGCACCAAGGCCACACCCAGCAGGCGGCACAGCAGCAGATAAGCCAGCCCACCACTACCGACAGCCCCCAGCAGTACCAGCCCGTTGCGCCAGGTTTGACCAGCGGGCCAGTCCCCCTGCTGCAACAGCCAGAACACCACGCACGCCATGCCGGCCGCAGCCCCGCTGGCCTTCACACCAAGCCAGAATAACGGTCGCAGCCCCAGCGGGCCCAACTGGCGCCGCAGCACCCAACCCAATGCCAGCGCATTGAACAGGGCCGACAGGGTCAGGGCCAGGGCCAAGCCGACATGGCCATAACCACGCATCAGCAGCAGCCCGGCGATGGCATTGACCAGCAGAGTCCAGAAAGAAATCCATACCGGCGTACGGGTATTCTGCCGGGCGTAAAACACCGGCACCAGCACCCGGCTGAGACCAACAAACACCAGTCCAGGGGCGTACGCCATCAGCGCCAGGGCTGTCTGGTGGACAGCCCTGACATCGAAGGCACCCTGCATGAACAGCAGACTGAACAGCGGCTTGGCACAGAGCAGCAAACCGGCTGCCGCCGGCAACGTAATCAGCAGGATCAAACTCAGGCCGTAGCGCAGATCGTCCAACAAGGCGCTGCGATCATCAGCCACGGCATGACGGCTAAGGCTGGGCAAAACGGCCTGGGCGATGGAAACCACAAAAATTCCCTGGGGAAACTCGAACAGTCGCTGACTGTAATACAGGTAAGACAGGCTACCTTCAGCCAGAAAGGAACTGAGCAGACGCGTCACCACCACGTTGATCTGGTAGATGGCCACCCCCACCACCCCCGGCAACATCAGACGGGTGATGCGCACCACAGCCGGATTGCGCCAATCCCACCCAGGACGCAGCCGCACTCCGTAGCGGCGCAACAGCGGCAGGCTCATGCCCAATTGCAACAGACCGCCAACCACAACGCCCCAGGCCAGTGCCTCGATCGGCACCGCCATTCGGCTGGAAAACAGCAGGGCGGCAAGAATCATGGCCGCATTGAGCATGACCGGAGACAGCGCCGGCACGAAATAATGACCGTAAACATTGAGGATACCGGTCACCAGCGCCAGCAGGCTGACAAAGAACAGGTAAGGAAACATCAGCTGGGTCAGGCGCACCGTCAGTTCCAGCTTGCCGGCCACGGTCCCGAAACCGGCCGCCACCAACGGCACGACCAACGGTGCCAGCAAAATGCCCACTGCCGTGACCAGAGCCATGACCAGCAGCAGCAGGCCCCAGCACTGGCAGGCCACATGGTGGGCCTGCGCTTCACCCTGCTGCTGGCGTACCGCCGAAAAGGTTGGCACAAAAGCCGCGGTCAACGAGCCTTCGGCAAAGAAGCGCCGTAACAGGTTGGGCAGCGTAAACGCCATGAAGAAGGCGTCGGCACCATAACCAGCGCCAAAGAAGGCAGCGATCACCACATCGCGTATCAATCCGGCGCAGCGACTCAGCAAAGTGGCCAGTGCCAGCACAGCGGCAGCCAGGGTCAAATGTTTTTTTTCCGACATAGGCCATACCCCAAAAGGGATTATTTTAAATTAATCGCTTAGCAATAAACAGTATCTATTTGATTTTACTTGATTCTACAAGAGGGATTAAATCACTTCCACCTTGACAGTCACAACACAGCGGTGCTATATGTTGCCCGCATGCGGCAGTCAGCGCCGCGCCAGACCCTATCCTTTCCATAAGCAGGCAACAACGGAGAACTGAACATGGCCAACCATAAATCGGCAATCAAGCGCAACAAACAAAGCAAGATTCGCAATGCCCGCAATGTCCACGCCCGCAGCACCATGCGGACCCTGGTGAAGAAGGTTCGCGAAGCGGTCGCGGCGCGGGAAAAAGATCAGGCAGTCGGTGCCCTGAGCGAAGTGGTTCCGTACATCGACAAATGCGCCAGCAAAGGCATCATCCACAAGGCCACCGCTAGCCGCAAGATTTCGCGTCTGAGCAAACTGGTCAACACGCTGGACTAATCAACCGAAGGCAGGTTGCCACAGGATCATCATCAGAACCTTTGGTGACGAAACAAGATAAAGACGCAAAAAGGGGCTTATCAGCCCCTTTTTTTGTGCATTGTGTTCACGGAGCCTCCTAAAAAATCGCCTTGCCAGTGCGTGTGGTGGCGACAGAAGTTCCGGCATGGGGGAGAAACAAACCCTCGACAGTGGCCTGGCTAGCTCATCACTCGGCGGGCTGCTGGGCCAGGGGTAGCAGTTCCATCAGGCTGTGCTGCAGCAACGCAGCCGGATCGATCCGGCTTGACTTCAACGCCAGATCCACCTGCAGCAGGCGGTCGAACAACTGGGGGAAAAATTCAGGAGCGAACAAACGGGCCTGGCGAGTCAGTTGTGGCACCAGAAACGGCAGCACACCGGCGCGCTGCGCCAACTCGGCCGGCGCGACCCGTTGGCCCAACAAGGCCTGCACCTTCCACAGCTGACGAAAATGGCGTGCTATCAGGAAATTGATCTTGACCGGCGCCTCGCCATCCTGCAGCAGCCGCTCCAATAGATAAAGCGCCCGTGCCAGATCACGTTCACCCACCGCCTCCACCAGTTCAAAGATTCCCTCAGGCCGGGTATCACAGACCACGGCGGCTACCGCCTCAACATCTATGAGCCGTTCGGCACCGTTAAAAAGTACCAGTTTGTCGATTTCAGAAAGAACCTCCTGAAGCCCTTCGCCGACTCGCTGACACAGCAACTGCAGAGCCGGCTCGGTCAGCACCTTGCCAGCGGCCTGCACCTGCTGATTGATGAAATCGGGCAGGCGGGCTGGCGAAAGCTTCTTAAACTCAAACAGTTCCCCATTTTTCTTAAAGCACTGGAAAAACTTTCTGCGTTTGTCGATCTTGTCACAACACAGAATCAGACAGCTCTCGGCCAGCGGTTTTTCAACGTATGCCTGTAGCCGTTCCATCTGTTCGGCCCGCAAATCCTGCCCTTGGCGAATCAGCACGCAGCGACGTGGCGCCATAACCGGATAGGTATGCAGAATGTCAAGCACCTGCGCCGCCTGGACCTCTCGTCCAACAAACACATCCAGATTGAAATCCCGGTCAGTCGGAGCCACCAGCGCAGCAAGGGCAGCCTCGCAGGCCCGCTCCAGCAGGTAGTTTTCCGGCCCGTAAAAACACAGCAGGGCCGGTTTCACATCACGCGCCAGACAACGACGCAGGGTATCAGGCAGCATCAACAACCACCCGCCTAGAAATCATCGACGATGCGGTTGAAAATTTCGCTGGCCAAGCGGCGACACAATTCCTGCTGTGCCTGGCGCTCAGCCACATCCTGCGCCGCCCGGTCCGGATTCACGCGGTATTCTTCCTGCCAGCTCACCTGCCCCTGCCAGAGGATTTCCTGGCCATCGGCGCGCATCAGCTGCACATCGGCCAGCAAGGCGATGCGGTATTCGGTGATGGCGTCCGTCGGACTGTAAGCCACCGCGCCTTCCTGATAACTGTGGACACGGCCCTGCAGAACGGCATCGGCCAGATCGCCGGTATCGACCAGTTCATAATCCGGGCGGCGGGCAAATTCGTCACGCAGGGCGTTGGTCAGATAAACCTCGATCAGTGGTTCGGTGGTCCGGTTTTCCAGCAATTCCACAGCCAGCCGCTGCACCCCTGCGAAACGGGCCGGCCCCTGGCCGGATAAATGATAGCCACAGGCTCCCAGCAGCACAGCCAGCAGCGACACCAGCAGCCATGCCCGCCTCATGCCACCACCAGATTGACCAGCTTATCGACCACGACAATGGCCTTGCGCAGGGTTTTGCCGTCCAGCTGCCGCTGCACCGCGGCGTCGGCCAGCACTGCCTGCTCAAGAGCCTGTTCATCCAGGCCCGCCGCTACCGTCAGTTTGGCGCGTACCTTGCCGTTGATCTGCACCACAATCAGCTTTTCGTCCTCCACCATCAAGGCCGCATCCCAGCTCGGCCAGCCGGCCTGCTCAAGGCTATCCGGCCGGCCCAGACCGGCCCAGAGTTCCTCGCTGAAGTGCGGCACGAACGGCGCCAGCAGCCGCACCAGGGTTTCCAGCGCCTCGCACAGGGCACCAGGATAGCGCTCCTTCTCTTCAAAGGCATAGACCGCGTTGACCAGTTCCATAATGGCAGCAATGGCGGTGTTGAAATGAAAG
Organism: Desulfuromonas thiophila; assembly: GCF_900101955.1. Lineage (NCBI taxonomy): Bacteria > Pseudomonadati > Thermodesulfobacteriota > Desulfuromonadia > Desulfuromonadales > Desulfuromonadaceae > Desulfuromonas > Desulfuromonas thiophila. The sequence continues at coordinate 107,214 of NZ_FNAQ01000004.1, forward strand.
CGGCCGTCAATGTCCTGGGTTACCTTGCAGATGGTGCGATGACTGATCCGGCGCAGGTTACGGGCCGCACCCTCATTTTCCGGCTGTGGCCGGCTCTGGCACAGGGCGCGATGCTCGTAGACCAAGCGCCAGACACGGTGCAAAAAGCGGTAGCAACCCTCAACACTCTGCTCATTCCACTCCAGATCCTTTTCCGGAGGCGCGGCAAACAGCGAGAACAGGCGGGCCGTATCGGCGCCGTAGCGGGCGATAAGATGGTCGGGATCGACCACGTTCTTTTTCGACTTGCTCATCTTCTCGATGCGACCGATTTTAACCCCTGCACCACATTGACGGCACTGACCATTCTCCACTTCCTCGGGATAAAGCCAGCCATGCTGCGGACAGGACTGCGTTTCCTTGCACACCATGCCCTGGGTCAACAGATTGGTGAAGGGCTCGTCAATATTCATGTAGCCCAGATCGCGCATCACCTTGGTGAAGAAGCGGGCGTAAAGCAGATGCATGACGGCGTGCTCGACCCCGCCAATGTATTGGTCAACAGGCAGCCAGTATTCGGCCGCCGTGCGTTCAAGCGGGCCAGCCGTATAGTCAGGGCAGGCATAACGGGCAAAATACCAGGAGCTTTCGACAAAGGTGTCGAAGGTGTCCGTCTCACGCCGCGCCGCCGCACCACAGCGTGGACAGCAGGTGCGGTAAAAGGCTTCGTGCTGAGCCAGCGGGCTGCCGCCTTCGCCAGTGAAGGCGACATCGCGCGGCAATTCCACCGGCAGCTGCTCACGCGGTACCGGCACCGTGCCACAGGCATCGCAGTAGATCACCGGAATCGGCGTGCCCCAGTAGCGCTGACGCGATACCCCCCAGTCGCGCAGACGGTAATTGACCGTCTTGCTGCCAAGCTGCTTTTCGCTGAGATAGTCGGCGATCTGCTCCTTGGCCGTCTCGTTATCCAGGCCATCAAAGGGCGCGGAATTGACCAGCTTACCGGGGCCTGTCCAGGCTTCGGTCAGGGTCGCCGGGTCGAGGGCCTCGCCTTCAGGCTGAATCACCACCACCAACGGCAGTTCATACTTGCGGGCAAATTCAAAATCACGCTGATCGTGGGTCGGCACCGCCATGACCGCACCAGTGCCGTAATCCATCAGCACGAAATTGGCCAAGAACACCGGCATCCGCCGGCCGGTCACCGGATTAAGACAGTAGGCGCCGGTAAAAACCCCTTCTTTCTCGAAATCCTCACTGGTGCGTTTCTTTTTATCCTGCGCCTTCACTTTGGCAATGAAGGCCTCCACCGCCGGTCGTTGTTCAACCGTGGTCAGGCTCAGAGCCAGGGGGTGCTCCGGTGCCAGGCTCATGAAGGTAGCGCCCCACAGGGTGTCCTGGCGGGTGGTGAACACGCGGATGCTCTCTTCGTGGCCTTCGAGAGCAAAAGCGATTTCGCAACCGGTGCTGCGGCCGATCCAGTTGCGCTGCATGGTCAGTACCGAATCCGGCCAGCCCTTGAGCTCTTCAATGCAGCGCAGCAATTCCTCGGCATAATCGGTTATGCGAAAGAACCACTGATCAAGTTCCTTATCCACAACTGCTGTGCCGCAGCGCCAGCAACCGCCATCTTCCACCTGCTCGTTGGCCAGCACCGTCTGGCAGGCTGGACACCAGTTAACCGTGGAGCTTTTCTTGTAGGCCAGGCCCTTTTCCAGCATCTGCAGGAACATTTCCTGCTCCCAGCGGTAATAGCTGGCATCGCAGGTAGCGAATTCGCGCTGCCAATCGTACGACAACCCCATCTTCTTGAGTTGGGCACGCATGTTGGCGATGTTCTCCACCGTCCATTTGGCCGGATGGATGCCATGTTGAATGGCGGCATTCTCCGCCGGCATGCCGAAGGCGTCCCAGCCCATTGGCTGCAGGACATTATAGCCCTGCAGCCGCTTGAACCGCGCCACCACATCGCCAATGGAATAGTTGCGCACATGGCCCATGTGAATGCGGCCGGAGGGATAGGGAAACATTTCCAGCAGATAGTATTTGGGTTTCGGGCCACCTTCCGTCACCCGGTAGGTCTGCTGTTGTTCCCAGCGCTGCTGCCAGGACTGTTCGATCTCCGCCGGGTTATACCGCTCTTCCATGGTCATCTCTCCGTTCAGGCGCCGTTTTAACGTCTGTACAAAATGAAAAACCGGCATCTGCCGGCTTCGCATATCCTGGCCGCGCCCGGTCCCTGTCATGACAGGGACGGTGGCCCGGTTCCTGGTTATTTTTCCCGGTAGGTAATGCGACCCCGGGTCAAATCGTAGGGCGACAGTTCGACGGTCACCCGGTCACCCGGCAGAATACGGATGTAGAACTTTCGCATCTTGCCGGAAATATGGGCCAGCACCACATGGTCATTATCGAGCCGCACCCGGAACATGGCATTCGGCAAGGGTTCGATAACCGTTCCCTCAACCTCGATCGCTTCCTCTTTTGCCAACGTAAACCTCCATAGCAATAAAAACGCCGCGCCAGACAACGCGACTGCATATAGCACCGAATTCGCCGCCCTGTCAAGAACAGCGCGGAGCGCAACCCTGCGCTCCTTCAGCGTGCCGCCAGAAACCGTTCGATGGTTTCGATCACCTTGGCCGACTTGAACGGTTTGGTGACATACCAGTCAGCTCCGACCTCGTCACCCCGCGCCAGATCCTCGTGACTCTTCTTGGCGGTCAACATGATCACTGGCAATTTTCGTGTCGCCGGATTTTCCTTGATGCGGCGGCACACCTCGTAACCATCAATTTCCGGCAGCATGATATCAAGCAGCACCAGATCGACCTTCTCGGTCTCCAGCACCTTCAGAGCCGCCTGGCCGTGAGGCACGGCGATGACCGCATAACCGCGCGAGGTCAGCAGAATGGTTTCAAGCTTGAGTAGGCTTTCCTCGTCTTCCACCACCAGTATCGTTTTTTTGTCCACGAAAACCTCCTCCGCAGGCCCGCCGGAAAACCGTTTTTCCGTGTTACGGATTCTATCTGCCACCCACATTACGACTATAACATAAAAACCGTTCGGCGAAATGCCATGAAAGCGTCCAGCACACGCAGGCTTGCCACGGGTTTTCAGCGTACGCGATCGCGATATTCGATCCGAATCGGACAGCCGAGGAAACCAAAAGGTTCACGAATCTTGTTGGCCAGATAGCGTCGGTAGGAAAAGTGGAGTCCTTCCTGGCGGTTCACAAAGATAACGAAGCTGGGTGGTCGTACCGCCGTCTGGGTCATGTAAAACAACTTGACCCGTTTCCCCTGAAAAATCGGCGGCTGGTGCGCCGCCTCTGCGGCCTGCAACACCCGGTTGAGTTCTGCCGTGGAAACCTTGCGATTGAATTCGTTGGCCACCTGCTCAACGGTTTCCATGATCTTGGCCACACGTTGTCCGGTCAGGGCCGAAACAAACAACACCGGGGCAAAGGGCAGGAACTTGAACTGGTCACGCACCTGCTGGGTAAACTGGTTGAGGGTACGATGATCCTTGGCCACCGCATCCCACTTGTTGACCACCAGAACAAGGGCCCGACCGCGCTCATAAGCATAACCGGCCACGGTCAGATCCTGCTCGGTAATACCCTCGGCCGCATCAATCAGCAGCAGAACCACATGAGCCCGGTCCATGGCCTTGAGCGCCTGAAGGACCGAATATTTCTCCAGTTTCTGGCTGACCCGCCCTTTGCGGCGGATACCGGCCGTATCAATCAGCAGAAAGTCTTTACCATTGTAACGGAACGGGCTGTCGATACTGTCGCGCGTGGTACCGGCCTCGGGATTGGCCACCACGCGCTCTGCCCCCAGCAAACGATTGACCAGCGACGACTTGCCGACATTGGGTCGGCCGATCACCGCCAGCCGAACCTGGTCGGCCGCCGCAGTCTCGCGCGGCGCCGGTGGCAACTGGGCACAGATCTGGTTCACCAAATCGTTGATACCCTGACCGTGCTCGGCGGAAATCGCCACAAAGGACTCAATTCCCAGACCGTAAAACTCCGCGGCAGCCTGTTCCTGCTGGGGTCCGTCGACCTTGTTGACCACATAGAGCACCGGCTTGGTGCTCTGGCGCAGCAAGGCGGCCACCTCCTCGTCGGCCGGCGTCAGTCCTGCACGACCATCGAGCACGAACAACACCAGATCGGCCTCCTCAATGGCCAGCTGAGACTGTTCACGCATCTGGACCAGCATGCGATCCTCACTGGCCGGCTCGAAACCACCGGTATCAATCAGCGTGAACGGCTTGGCATGACGGGTCACCAGGGCATAGTTGCGGTCACGGGTGACACCCGGAAAATCCTCCACCAAGGCCTTGCGCTCGCCCAGCAAACGATTAAACAGGGTCGATTTTCCCACGTTGGGCCGGCCAACAATGGCAACAACAGACATGACAATTTCCTTCCAGAACGAACGGACCAGGGAAGACCAGATCGGCTAGAGATAGCCCAGATCTCGCAGGCAGCGATCCGACTGGGTCCAGTTCGGCTGCACCTTGACAAACAGATCGAGAAATACCCGGGCATCAAGCAATTTTTCAATATCCTGCCGCGCCTGAGTGCCAAGGTTGCGAATCATGCTGCCTCCCTTGCCCAGCAGGATGCGCTTATGCGCCTCCCGTTCAACATAGATCACCGCCTGAATCACCACCAGCTGACGTTCGGGCCGCTCCTCGAAACGCTCCACCTGCACCGCCACACCATAGGGCACCTCCTGATGCACCCGCCGCAACACCTTTTCCCGGATCAGCTCGGCGGCAATAAAGCGCTCCGGCACATCGGTCAACTGATCGTCCGGATACAACGGCGCCCCCAACGGCAGCAGGGCATAAATCTCATCAAGCAGGATGTCGACACCCTGACCCTTGAGCGCCGACAATGGCACCACGGCACTGAAGGGATAGCTCCGGCAATAGCTGTCGATCAGCGGCAACAGAACCTCGGGCGTCACCCGGTCGATCTTGTTGATCACCAGGATCACCTTCAGGCCATTGCGCTGCAACAGCTGCAGAATCCGCTCATCCTCCTCGCCGAAACGGTCCTGGGCCGTAATGACATAGAGCGCCAGCTCCACGCCAGCGCAGGCCGTCAAAGCCTGATCCACCATAAAGCGGTTCAGCCGGCCCCTGGCCGCATGAATACCAGGCGTATCCAGCAGCAATGCCTGCATCCGCTCGCTGCTGTAAATTCCCAGGATCCGGTTACGGGTGGTCTGCGGCTTGTCGGCCGTAATCGATAGCTTCTGGCCAAGAATGCGATTGAGCAGGGTCGACTTGCCAACATTGGGCCGACCGATCAGCGACACAAAACCACAGCGAAACGGCGTCTCAGCCGCCTGTGGTGTTTCTTCGGGCGTTTCCTTCATATTTTTATCTCTCCCCGCAAGCGCTGCAGGGCCGTCGCCGCCGCCTGCTGTTCAGCCGCTTTTTTGCTGCGGCCGGTACCACAGCCGAGTTCACTTGAGCCACAGAACACCGCCACCTGATACAGGGGCTGATGATCCGGGCCGCTCTGGTCGGTCAGTTCATAACGCGGCGGCGAAGCAAACAGGGCCTGACAAACCTCCTGCAAGCGGCTCTTATAATCATGCGACTGCTGCACCGCCACCTGCTCAATAGCCACGGCGAACAGCGGTTCAACCACCTGCTGCGTTGCCGCCCAACCGCCATCAAGGAACACGGCACCCAGCACCGCTTCAAGGGCGTCAGCCAACAGACTGTCCTTATCGCAACCGCCGCTGCGACGCTCACCACGCCCCAGCAACAAAAACTCACCCAGCCGCAACTCCCGCGCCAGCTGAGCCAACGCCGCAGTGCTGACCAGCTCCGCCCGCAGCCGCGACAGTTCGCCCTCTGTCTGCCGGGGAAAACGACCATAGAGCTGCCCGGCAATCACCAGGTCAAGCACGGCATCGCCAAGAAATTCCAGCCGCTCGTTGCAGGCCAGCAGATCATGCAGCGTTTCGTTGGCGTAGGATTTATGGACCAACGCCTGACGCAACAGTTCGACCTGATGAAAATGATAATTCAGACGCTGCTGCAGCCGACCCAAATCCCACCCACGGCCGGACCCATAACCGGGCAACGCCTCCGCCTTCACCGCGGCATCCAACATGCAAATTCCTGTCCTGTCATGCAAAAAACGGCAAACCGATGGCCGAAGCCACAGACCGATCGGACACCATACACACAAAGACACCTCAGCGCAACGGTCTGTTGGCGGGTTCTTTGTCGAATGTGTCTGAGGGGCTAAGGACAAAAAAAGGCTGCCCCGAAATCCTGGGCTTCCCACTATTGATAGTGTTCTTCTCCGCTTGTGAGGTCTCGACATCGGTTGCCGATTCACGGCTTCTTTTGCTGGTCATCGCCCTTGCTTTTGCTGGCCCCCAGCAAGCCGTGCAGGCGGCTGGTGAGTGCGGAAAAACCGCCGCGCCCTTCCTCCTTGGCCTGCTGCTTGACGGCCTGCTTTTCCTCTCTGGCCTTCTCCTTGGCCATCTGCTTGAGAAACTGCTCGGCGGCCTTTTTCGCCATCTTGTCCGCCCGCTTCTCTTGCTTTTCGCGAATCTTCCGTTCCTTAGCTTCCCTGACTTCGCGCTCGGCCCGCTCCTTGGCTTCGCGAACCTCGCGTTCGGCGCGTTCCTTGGCCTCTCTGGCCTCGCGCTCGGCCCGCTCTTTCGCTTCACGCTCGGCTCGCTCTTTGGCCAGCCGCTGCAGCCGCTGTTCCTCGGCCTGATTGATGGTAGCGAAATCGACCTGATCTTCAATGAAGAGCCCCTCGAACCGACGCTTGCGGGCCAGCTCGTACAGCCCGAGAATGTCGGCCCCCTTGATACGGGCGGCGAAGAAGTACAGATGGCGACAGCTGCCTTTCTGCTTGACCACCTGCTCAAAGCCGCGCAGCAACTCGTTGGTGAGCTTGTTGTTAATTTGCAGTAGCCGGGCGAACTCAAACGAGCACCAGCCGTCCGTGTCGCGCTCCATCGCCATGCGGGCCAGCGGGTGGCTCTGCTGAGTCTCATTCGAAGGAAGAGCGCAAACGGCGTGGAAGGCGTCCCAGGGGCTACTCTTCGGGCTGTTGAGCACCAGTTGCGCCAGTGCCACCGGCTCAAGGCCCTCGTTTCCTACGCGAAACTTGGCGAAGCTCGCAGCCTCACGCGGATCGCCCTTGGCGAGCGCCTCACGCTGCCGGCGCAGGCCATACTCACTTAAAGCCTTGCCCATATTTACCCCCCCCCTTTTTTACGCATCTCCAGACTGCCCCTGATTAGCGTCGGATTGCGCCAGTTTGCCACCGCTGTTGTTGGTGTTGCCGCCACCACCACTGTTGTTGGTATTGCCACCACCGTTGTTGGCATTACCACCGCCTCCACCACCGCCTCCACCACCTGGCTTGGCCTTCATATTGCCGGCCATCATGAAGACGCGGTTCATGCGCTGTTCTTCGGCGGCTTCGTTGAAGCTGCCAGCGCCGCTGCCGATCCACGCCAGGACTTTTTCGGCCAGGTGGGTGATGATGGAGAACGCTTTGTGCGTGAGGTAAACGAACATGATGGTGGAAAGTACGATGAACGCAAGGATCGATATTGGCCCTAAGATGTGTGTGCCGGTGGCGCTGGCAATGTAAATCTTGAGTCCTTTGGCGACCAGCTGGATCAGGGCGGTGTAGGCCAGCATGGCGGCGAACATGCCGCAGAGCATCAGCGGCGCTCGCAGCAGGACGGCTATTCATGCGACCTCCATCGGCCTTTCAATGATTGACGCCACGCGGTTAAGTTCTTCTTCGGTTTTTTGCAGCTCATCAAGATACTTTGCGATGTTCTGCTCATTTTCCGTTTTTCCCTGCAGCAGCAGCTTGCGTAGCTCGTCAAGGTTTGACGTCCCGTATTTCTGCATCGCGATTTCGCGGCACTCGTTCAGCTCGCGCCTGAACAGATCAACATGCGCCAGAATCTTAGCCGACACCACGCCAAGCTCTGCCGCACGCTTCTTTTCGGCGATAATTACTTCGATAGCTTCTTCCTCGGAAATCCGCCGGTCTGTCATGATACTCTCCTCATGATGCTTTTGCCGCAAGGCAACGACGGCAAGCGGCTGCTCGAAGTTGCGTTGCGGGATTTAAGCGCTGAGCCGTGATTCTTCGGCATTTTCATCTTCCGGGCCGGCCGGGCTGGTTTCGGCCGGCCCGGTCGCGTCTGCTTCCTCGTGCATGTAAGGCAGTTGGGACTCAAACGGTTCCTGCTGCAGGCGATACCACTTGAGCTTGTTGTCGAGCGTCTGCAGCTGATCACTTGTCAGGTGTTTCCGGTCGATGGCGGCGTAAAAGGCTTCCACATTGGCGCCCTCGACATTGACGGCAAAGGAATAGCCTGCGCCTGCCGCGAATTGATTTTTGTTTTTCTCAAGGTATTTGAGCATCACCCCCTGCAGCAGCTTAACGTCCATGCCTTTGACATGCAGGGCAAAGGGCAGGGTGTAATATCCTTCGTCGGCGGGGAGACCCGAAAGTTCCTTTTCTATGGCTCTTAAATTGGCACCTTCGATGTCGCGGCCAAAAAGCATGACGTCGGGATATCTGCCCCACTCGTTGACGATCTTTTGTATCGCGGCGACATCGGCGCCGGGAACATCGCGAGCGAAGAGATAGAGCAGGTATGCCTCTTTCTTCTGCAGGCAGTAGCCGATGATGATCTGCTGCATTTCCGTGATGATCCCAGGCGGAGCGTCCACGCGCCGGGCGAAGTCGTAGGCCCGGAAAGGGTCTTTGGTCTTGCGGATTTCGGCCAATTCCTGGCTGGCCAAATCAAGAGGGATCTTCTCGGGCGTCGGGGTTTTGAGCCGGGATTGATCCTCAAGGGCCGATAGCAGGTTCAGCTGGGCGTGCGGTAAGGAGTCGGTGCCCACTATGTTGGGCAGTATTTTTGCGGGGTCTTCTGCATTGCACCCATAGATGCGGCTGATGGAGTCGCGCAGATGTTGCACCAAGTCCTTACTGTCCCACGGCCGCAGCGCCATATTGAGTTTTTCAAGAGTCGGGATGGCGCGGTGAAGGTTGCGGGCGAGGGCCTGTATTTGCTCTGAGCGAGTGATGTGCAAGTAATCGTTGGTGATGGATTGACGCACAGCAGTGATCAGGTAGGGCAATACCAGCCCCGGCGCCTGCTGCTTGAGAAACGCTAAAGACATGCGCACGATGTTGGCGGCGTCCTCTGCCGCTGCCGAGGTGTTGGGCAGCTTTTCAAGACGAGTGCGCAATGCCGCCACTTCGCCCTTGGTGCGCGGCAACGCTTGGCGCATCTCAAGCAACTCTTCTTTGGTATCCCGCAATTCATAGCGCATATCGGAGAGGTATTGCCGCCGATCCGCGAGGGTTTCCTGGGTCGAGGTCAACCGGCCTTCGAGCTGGCGGGCATAGTTGCGCCATCCGTCGCGGTCATTGACCAGATTGTTGATGGTCTCGTTGAGTTCCCAAATGGTGTTGTCGCGCTGGTTGAGCGCGTTTTGCCACGCCCGTTCATCGTCTATGCGCCTGCCCGCTTCAAGTGCCGCCGCGAGTCCATCCAGTGACATTGTTTGCCTCCCCTAGCAGGTTGTTGAAAAACAATTAGTCCAACCCCTTGATTTTACTATGGTTGAGGTTTGGACTTTGTTATAATTTTCGCATAACTATCTGACATTTCAGGAGAAACGTTATGCGCGGCGACGACCAGAATCAGCAGGCCTTGTTCAGCTATGTCTCACCGGAAGCACGGGTTCCAAAGAATCATCCTTTGCGACCTATCCGCATTTTGGTGGATCATGCCCTGCTGTCGATTTCTTCATCATTGAGCGCGCTATATTCTCATACAGGGCGTCCGTCCATAGCCCCGGAGCAGTTGCTGCGGGCGATGGTGATTCAGATTCTCTACTCCATTCGCAGTGAACGCATGCTGGTTGGGCAGTTGGATCATTTAAATCTAAATGTAAAAATTTTTCAATCAGAATATCTCTTTCTAGGTTGCCAACAAAACCTCGCAGCTCCGACCCTACAAGCAAAAAAATATCGATGTGACAACCTTCAGGTTGAAATAACTTTCATGCCGGGACAACACCTACAGCATGAAGACCCAAGACATTATCTGGGCAGGATTTCGGCACCGTGGAATCATAACCGGGGATAAGGCAGGGAAGACGCGAGGAAGCCAGGGCTTCAAGAACGGGGATGGGCACTGCAGGCATCTGAAAAAAAAAGACCCGGTCGCTTGACCGGGTCTTTATCTTTTTTTGGAGCGGGAAACGAGATTCGAACTCGCGACTTCAACCTTGGCAAGGTTGCACTCTACCACTGAGTTATTCCCGCATGTGCGAGCGGCTTTTTAACAAAAAAAAAACCGCGGGTCAAACAAAAAATCACCGCCACGGCCGGCCGGCGGCTGCTAGCGCGTCAGGAGACGGTAGAAGCGATAGAGGTAGTCGCCGCCGGACCAGAGGGTAAGAACCAGGGAAATATAGAAGAAGAACAGGCCGACGTTGTGCATCTGCACATGGAACAACTCCCACTTCAAACCGAACAGCCAGTAATAATCGTAGTGCAGCAGCAAGGCAACGATTGCTACCATCTGAAAAATGGTCTTGTACTTGCCCTGCGAGCTGGCATCGATAACGATACCTTCGGAGGAGGCTACCGAACGCAGACCAGTAATGAATACCTCGCGGGCGATGATCAGAAAAACGGCCCAGGCCGGCACACGCCCCAGCGGAATCATCATGATCAGGGCGGCCATTACAAGAAGCTTGTCCGCCAGCGGATCAAGAAACTTGCCCAGCACCGTCACCAGCTGCCATTTGCGCGCCAGATAGCCATCAAGCCAGTCGGTAATGCTGGCGAAACCAAAAACAACCGTAGCCCAGAAGCTGAGCAGGCGGCTGTCTTCGAGTAACAACATCACAACCACGGGGACACAGGCCATGCGGGCCATGGTCAGAAGATTCGGCAGATTAAACGGACCTTTTTTCAGCAGCATCAGCTGTCACTTTCCCGGTACAGGCGCTGATAGCGCTTGACCTTGTCAATATAGTTGCGCGTTTCCAGATAAGGTGGCACTCCGCCATGACGTTCGACCACACCCGGACCAGCATTGTAAGCCGCCAGCGCCAGATCGAGATTACCGTTAAAACGGTGCAGCATCTGCCGCAGGTAGCGGCTGCCTCCGGCGATATTCTGTTGTGGATCGTAAGGGTTGTTTACCTGCAGATCCGCGGCGGTTTGCGGATGCAATTGCATCAGCCCCATGGCGCCACGATGCGACAGGGCACGCGGATCGAAATTGCTTTCCGCCCGGATCACGGCCTTGAGCAACGCCGGATCGATGGCATTGTGGGCCGCATAACGGCTGATCAGCGCATCGACCGAACCCACATCGGTCTGCTTATCGCCCGGCTCTGCCAGAAAAAACTGGTACTGGCTGTGCACCGGAACGTTGGAAAAATGCATCCGGCCCTGGGCGTCGACATATCTGTATACCGCAGCCTGCCCCTCCGTGGGAAGCAGACTCAGCACACAAAGCAACAGAACGAATCCTGTGCGTCCAGGCATACGACCTCGCAAAATGACTCAACCGCTGCCGCCAGGAGCGGGCGGCAAAGAACTTGACAGGAGTTGACGCGGTGCAATAATGCCGGCCTGGTAGTTTTGCCGCTGCACCGTTGTTATTTTTTCCGCACCATTCTAGCGCATGGGGGCTGCAATGAAAATCACCTCTGACTTTTTGATTATCGGCAGCGGGATCGCCGGTCTGTCTTTTGCCCTGAAGGTTGCCGATCACGGCCGTGTCGCCATCGTGACCAAGCGCGAACTCAGCGAAACGGCAACCCATTATGCCCAGGGCGGTATCGCCGCCGTTTTTTCCGAAGAAGACTCCTTCGAGGCCCATGCTGAAGACACCATGGTAGCGGGCGCCCAGCTGCCCCACCGCGATATTGTCGATCTGGTGGTTCGCAGCGGCCCGGAAGCCATCAATGAACTGATCCGCATCGGCGCGGCCTTCACCAAAAAGGATGACGGCAGTTACGATCTCACCCGTGAAGGGGGCCACAGCCATCGCCGTATTCTGCATGCTGCCGATGTCACCGGCCGCGAGATTGAACGAGCCCTGGCTCACGCGGTGCGCAGCCATTCGAATATCACCGTCTATGAGGACCACTGCGCTGTCGATCTGATCACCGAAGCCAAGGTTCTGGGTCGGCGGCTCACCCGAAACCGTTGCCTTGGTGCCTATGTCCTCGATGTAAAAGCCAAGGAAGTCATCAGCTTCGGTGCCCGCATCACGGTTCTGGCAACCGGCGGCGCCGGCAAGGTTTATCTCTATACCTGCAACCCCGATATCGCCTCGGGTGATGGCGTTGCCATGGCCTATCGTGCGGGTGCGACCATCGCCAACATGGAATTCATGCAGTTCCACCCCACCACACTGTTTCATCCGCACGCCAAATCCTTCCTGATTTCCGAGGCGGTGCGCGGCGAGGGTGCCATTCTCAAACGGGCCGACGGCACCGCCTTCATGGCCAAGTATCATCCGCTGAAGGATCTGGCACCACGGGATATTGTCGCCCGCGCCATCGACAATGAAATGAAGAGCAACGGCGATGATTGTGTCTTCCTCGACATCACCCACAAGGGCGCCGACTACGTCAAGGATCGCTTCCCCAACATCTATGAAACTCTGCTGGGTTACGGTATCGACATGACGGTACAACCCATTCCGGTGGTACCGGCAGCCCATTATCTGTGCGGTGGCGTACAGGTGGATGACCAGGGCGAGACCGAAATCGAAAACCTCTTCGCCATTGGTGAGGTGGCCTGTACCGGCCTCCACGGTGCCAACCGCCTGGCCAGCAACAGCCTGCTGGAAGGCGCCGTGTTCGGCAACCGTGCGGCCGGCTGCGCCCTCACCCGACTGGATAAATCCTACCCGCCGGCGCCGGCTATCCGGCCTTGGGATTACGGTGAAGCCATCGCCAGCGACGAAGAGGTTATCGTTGCCCACAACTGGCATGAAATTCGTCTGTGCATGTGGAATTATGTCGGCATCGTGCGTTCCACCAAGCGCCTGACCCGCGCGCTGCGCCGCATCCAGATGATCCAGGAAGAGATCGCCGACTACTACTGGGATCACTACATTACCTCGGATCTGCTGGAACTGCGCAACCTGGCCACCGTAGCCGAACTGATCATCCGCTGCGCCCTGGAACGCAAGGAAAGTCGGGGGCTGCACTTCACCATCGACTACCCCCAGACCGACGATGTGCATTGGAAGAAAGACACCCTGATCCGCAAAACCTTCTGACCGGAGAACCGTCTTGACCATCGATGACATCCGCCGGGAAATTGACCGGCTGGACGACGAGCTGCTACGCATCTTCAATCAGCGCGCCGCCCTGGCCCTGCAAATCGGCCATCTGAAAAAAGAACTCGGGCTACCGGTCTACGATCCACAGCGGGAAAAACGCATCTTCGCCAAGATGACCGGAAACAACCCCGGCCCGCTGGACGACCAGGCCATCAAGCGGCTGTTTGAGCGCGTGATCGACGAATCCCGCACCCTGGAACGCATCAAATCGAAGGGAATCTGACCGCCATGCTGATTGTGATGAAAAAACAGGTCCGCGAACAGGATCTGGAACAGGTGAAACAGTTTTTGATTGATCAGGATTTCGACTTTCATCAGTCCACCGGTGCCAACCGCACCATCCTCGGCGTCATCGGCGATACCGCACGTCTCGATCCCCGCACCCTTGAAGCCCTGGCCGGGGTGCATGTGGTATTCCGCATACCCGACGAAGAGACTAGATAGCTGTATGACAAGCGCCGGCCGCAGGGGCCGGCGCTTTTTTAATGTATAAGCCACTTGCACATGAGTGCGGCATCCCTTATCTTCGCGTCGTTTTTGCTCTCCGCCTGAACAAGATAGATAAAAATCGGTTATCTGGTTCATTTTCGGCAAAAATCTAATCCGACAACGACACGTATGATTAACCGGCTGCTGCTTTTTTTTGCTCTAACCGTGCTGCTGGCTGCGGCACAGCCCTGTGCCGCCAGCGCAACACTGCGTTTCGCACCACAACCAACGCTCTCCCTCAGCCTGACAGAACGTAACTTTCGTCCTTTTGTACGTCTACTGGAAGAGATCTTGCAGCGTCCTGTTGAACTGGTACTCAAACGGGACTATGCCGAAATTATTGCCGCGCTGAAAAACGATCAGATCGATCTGGCCTATCTCGGGCCACTTCCTTACGTCATCGCCAGCAACAGCGATCCCGCTCTTGAGCCGCTGTTACGCTTTACCGAACCGGATGGCAGTGCCAGCTATCGTTGCGTCCTTGTCGTCTTTGGGGACACGCCAGCAACGGATCTGCCGCACCCCTGCCGGGTCGCACTTACCCAGCCCTATTCCACCTGCGGCTATTTCATGGCTTCGCAGCTTCTGCAACAAATCGGCCGAAATCTGGAAACCTGCGACTATTCCTATGCCGGCAGCCACGATAGCGCCGCCCTTGAGGTGGTGCGCGGCCACGCCGATCTTGCCGCTCTCAAGGATTCCATTGCCACCGATTACGGCAAGCTTGGCCTCAGGGTCATTGCCCAAAGTGAACCATTGCCAGGGTTCCTGCTGGTGGGCAACCGCCGTACCCTCGATGAAGCCAGCTTCAGTCAGCTGCGCCAGCAACTGCTGACACGACAGGCATTACCCGAAGTGGAACCTCTCCAACTCATTGGTAAAAATCTGATTGCTGTCAAGGCCGCAGATTACGCAACCCTCCGCCAACAATTGCAGCGGCAACCCGTTCCGGGGTTAGGTCAATGAAAGACCGCGTCGCCACATTTGGGTTGTTTACACTGTTGCTGCTGCTGTGCCTTGGTCTGATCTACAGTCGCCATCAAAGCCTGCTGAACAACCAGATGCAACAACGCCTGCGGGGTCAGCAAGCGGTCATTTCCTGTGCCAGCGGCACCTACCAGCTGCTGGCCCAGACCCTCTTCGAAGAGGCTATCCAGCAAGAAGAAATTCTCAGCCTTATTCATGACATGGTCACCACCGAAGAGGCAGAGCGCCGCAACCTGCTGCGTGGCTGGCTGTTCCGCAAACTTGATCCGCTCTATCAGCGCGTTCGCCAGCAACGTATCCGCCAACTGCATTTTCATTATCCTGACGGCCGTTCCTTGCTGCGCTTTCATGCCCCCCAGCTGGCCGACGACAGCCTGGACGGTGTGCGCCCATCAGTCCTGCTGGCCAACCGCCAGCTCCGGGCAGTTCATGGTTACGAAAGCGGTCGCATTTTTCACGGATTCCGCCATGTCTACCCGCTGTTTTACGCCGACCAGCATATTGGTTCCGTTGAACTGAGCACCTCCTTTCTGCAGATTCAGCAGGAAATGCATCAGCTGACTGAAAATCAGCAAACCCGTCTGGCCTTTGTGCTGTACAAGCCGGAGATGTGGGACAAACTGTTTCCGTCGCTACAGCCGTATTATCAGACAACACCGCTGAGTCCAGATTATGTGGTCGAATTCGAACAGCTCAGCAGCATCGCCTGCGACAAGGGCAGCCTCACCGACCCACTGGTCTGGCGCCTGCTGAAAAGATTGGGGGACCAGGCCAGCGCGCATAGGCACTTAAGACAGCAACAGAGCTTTATCCTGCCACTGTGGCATCAGGGTCAACCCTTCTCCGTCGCCTTTCATGCCATCCAGAATACCCTGGGAAAGCATGCCGGCTACATTGTGGCCGCCACACCTGAACCCTTTTTCAGCCAATTACGAATCGACAGCATCACCACCGCCAGCCTGGCCAGCCTGCTGCTGTTGATGGCGCTGCTGTTGCGACTGCGGTTCCTGGCCGGCCGGCGTCAGCAGCAACGCTCCAGCCAGTTGCTGCAGATGGTTTCGGACAGTATCGCCTGCGGCCTGTTTACTGCCGACCCGGAATGCCGGATTACCTATGTCAATGAAACCGCTGCACAGCTGCTCGGACAGGAACCGGCGCAGCTGATCGGCCGCATCGCCCATGAGATTTTCCATCTCGACAATGAGACGAATGAACCCTGCTGCTTCGATACCCTTCTGCAAAAAAAAGGAATCGCCCGCAGCGATACAATCATTGCCTTACACAGTCAGGGCCATCGCTTTCCCGTCGAAATGATCTGCAGCCCACTCCACGATGGCAACAAGCAGATCGGCACCAGCAATATCTTTCTCGACATCAGCACAAGGCGCCGGCAGGAACAGCAGCTGCTGGCCACCCAGCAGCAGCTGGAGCAGGCCAACCGCGAACTTCAGTTGCTGGCACGACGCGATGGCCTGACCGGTATTGCCAATCGTCGCTCGTTTGATGAAGCGCTGGATTCCCTCTGGCGTCAGGCAGCACGGAATCGCCAGCCCTTAAGCCTGTTGATGATCGATATTGACCATTTCAAGGTCTACAATGATCGGTTCGGCCATCCCCAGGGAGACCGCTGTCTGCAGGAGATTGCCCGACTGCTGCAGCAGTGTTGTCTGCGCCCCGCTGATCTGGTATGCCGCTACGGCGGCGAGGAATTCGCCATTCTGCTACCGGAAACCCGTGAAAACGATGCCCTGCAGGTTGCCCGACGCATCCAGCAGCAGCTGCGCCAAAGAGCCCTGCCCCATCCAACCAGCCCGTCGGGATACCTCAGCCTCAGTATTGGGCTCTGCTGCCTTGTACCTGAACCACAACACTGCTACCAGGAGCTCATCGATTGTGCCGATCACCGCCTGTATCAGGCCAAGGCTGCCGGTCGCGATTGTATCTGCGCCTCAGATGGCCCCTAACGATCCGCCACGACCGGTATGCCGTCATTGTGATTCCAAGCCGGGTATCCGCCCACCACAGGAGGGCAAACGGGCCTGCAGCCGCACTACCTCGCCAAACACCAGTACTGCCGGCCGGCAGGCCTGTCGGGCATCTTCCACCAACTGCGCCAGACTGCTGACAATCACCTGCTGGTTGTCACGGGTGGCATTGGCAACAATGGCAACCGGCAGATCAGGCCGTACCTGCCGGGCCAGGGCCGCCTCAACAATCTGAGCGGCAAAACTCAGCCCCATCAGCACCACCGTGGTGTGCTGAGGCAGATGCAACAACTCCAGCCATGCCTGATTGAAACGGTTCCCCGCCAGATGTGCCGACACGACGGAAAAACCGGTGGCATAACCCCGCGCGGTCAGGGCAATCCCAGCCAGCGCCGGCCCGGCCAGGGCCGAACTCAGCCCCGGCACCACCTGTACTCGAATGCCCTGTTGCGCCAGACACAGGGCCTCTTCCGCTCCCCGCCCGAACACATAGGGATCACCGCTTTTCAGTCGTGCCACCCGCAATCCCTGGGAGGCATGGTCGATCAGCAGCTGGTTGATCTCCTCCTGACTGCAGCTGTGCCGGTCCTTCTGTTTGCCGACATAGCGTCGTTTAACCCCTGCCGGTACCAGTGCCAGAATCTCATCGGAAATCAGATGATCGTACAGCACCAGATCCACCAGTTGCAGGGCCTCGTAGGCCTGCCGGGTCAGCAACGCCGCGGCGCCGGGACCGCAACCGATCAGCAGCACCTCACCCAGCAGACGATGGGCTTGAGTACGTAAAGCCATCGCATCGCTGTGTCCGGCCTGGCGGTCACGGCCTGCAACCGCAGTTAGTGCGGCAAGTTCGGCGGGCAGCAAGCGATCAATGCGGTCCCGCACGATCTGCGTCAGTGTCGGACTGGCCCCGCCGCTGGAAACCGCTACCTTGAGGTCACCCCGACGCAGCAATGCGGAAAAATAAAAATCGCAGCGCTCAGGCGCATCCACCGCATTGACCAGCAACAAACGCCGCTGTTTCTCCCGCGCCAGCAGCTGCGCCACCTCGCTGGCACCGGTGGCGTCGACCACCAAGGCAAAATCAGCGAGGTCTGCCGTCTCGATGCCCTTGACAATCCGAACCAGCGGCAGTTCGTCGAACCCAGCGCAGAACTCACGTGCAATGACGCAAAAATCGATCGCGTTATCAAGCAGAACCCGGGCCTTGTGGAGGGCGACGGCACCACCACCCAACAACAGTATCCGGGGATCCTTCAAAACGATGGGCAGTGTTGACATCGACCTTTCCCTGTACGCCCTATCCAGGGCGCAAAAGACAGAGGGCACCTCAACGGGTGCCCTCCAGAAACAATGGCGCTGGCGTGACGCCTATCAGCTGACAAACGCCTCGCGGTTTTCAGCGTACAAATTGGCAAATTCCATCTCCATGGCAGCCAGTTGATCAGCATCAAGCGAAAAATAGGCCGTACCGGCACAATCCACCAGATTGATGGCCTCATCGGGGGCACGACAACCAATGCCCAACTTGCGACAGAGTTCCACAGCCAGATTAACAGTGGCGGCCAAAAGCCGCACCTCCTCCGTCACCGTGCCGGCCGGCGGCAGGATTCTGTGATAGCAAACCGCTTCGACCAAAAGCGGTGCTATTTGCCAGGCATTCAGTACCGCCGCGCCAACCTGATAGTAGGGATAGTCAAAATACTCCGACTCCAGCGCCAGATAATCAAGCCGCTCATCGTTGTAAACCGCCTCGATCAGTTCACGGTAACGCTCCGGCTGATTATTGTTGCGAACTACCTTGCCGAGATTGCTGAACAGGCCAGCCAAAAAAGCCTCATCAGCGTCACCCCGTCCTACCAGCCGGCTGATATAGCGGCCTGCCAAGGCGGCCCCCACCGACTCCTCCCACAACATTTTTTCCAGCAGGCCGAACTTCTTGTTAACGCTGGCCATGCTTGAAGCCAGTACCAGGCTGCGCACGGTGCGCTCGCCGAGGATAACCAACGCATTGTGCAGCGTGGTGATCTGCCGCATCAGGCCATACATGGACGAGTTGGAAATCTTCAACATCCGCGCCGATACCGCCGGATCCAGCGCGATGGTCTCGGCCAGTTTTTTGATCGAGGTATCCGGATCCTGCAACAGCTCAAGAGTCCTGATCGCCACGATCGGCATCGGCGGCAAATCACCGATATTTCCAGCGATATCCTGATAGTTGATCATCACATTCCCTGCCAGAGATCCTAGAACTTGCCAAACTCGTCATCGTCCAGGGCAATGCGTGGCGGTGCAGCCGGCCCGCCCCCCCACTGTTCCGTCGACGGCGCGGGCGCAGCCGGCCGGGCCACGGGGCGTGCCTTGGCAGCCGCAGACAGAGCCCGCGACCGGGCCGGCGGAGCCAGCGACGGCCGGGAAGAGAGGTTCTTGAGTTTGAAATTGGTCAACAGTCCTTCCAACTGAGCGGCCTGGCTCGAAAGTTCCTGAGCTGCCGCCGCACTTTCCTCGGCACTGGAGGTATTCTGTTGGGTCACCTCATCAATCCGGGCCACACCCTCGTTGATCTGAGCAATTCCCTGGGCCTGCTCGTTACTTGATGCGGCAATCTCAGCCACCAGGTCATTGACCTTCTGGATTTCTCGCACGATTTCACTGAATGCTGCAGCCGTGCGGTCGGCAATGGAGGCACCATGCTCGGCCTTGGCGACAGAGTTTTCAATCAGGGCGGCGGTTTCCTGGGCCGCCTTGGCGCTACGGGCCGCCAGATTGCGCACCTCCTCCGCCACGACAGCAAAGCCTTTGCCATGCTGACCGGCACGGGCCGCCTCAACAGCGGCATTGAGCGCCAGCAGATTGGTCTGGAAGGCGATTTCGTCGATTACTTTAATAATCTTGGAAATGTTCTGGCCCGATTCGTTGATATCCGACATGGCGGTAATCATCTGTTGCATCTGATCACTGCCGCGATCAGCGGCCTTTTGCGCCTGGCCTGCCAGTTGACTGGCCTGGCTGGCGTTATCGGCACTGCCGCGGGTCTGTGAGGCCAGTTCGTTCATCGAAGCGCTGATCTGCTCCAGTGAACTGGCCGAACTGGTGGCGCCATCGGACAGCGACTGACTGGTATCGGAAATCTGCGCCGAACCGGCAGCAATTTGGCTGGCACCCTGACGCACCTGTTCGAGAACGTCGTTCAGGTCGGTACTGACCTTTTTCAGCGCCACACGCAACGAATCTTCTTGGTCGCGGGGCTGGATGTCAAAACTCAGATCGCCAGCAGCGAGCTTTTGCAGGGACACCAGTACATCCTGCTGCAGAAAATCAGCAAATCGATCAATGGTACGACCGATATGACCAATCTCATCGTTGCTCTTCATGTTCAGACGACCATCGAAACGGCCAGCTGCCATGTTGTCAAACATCTTCTCGACCGCCACCAAGGGCCGTCGCACCAGCACACCCAGGATAAAAAAGATTGCCAGTGAAGCCAGCAGAATACCCAGCACTCCGGTCAGCGCCATGGTGGTGAAACTCTGCCGCACACCCGCGGCGCGGGATTGTTCAACCTGCTTGCCCACCTGATGTAATTCGCTGAGATCATAGTGCAAATAAAGGACACCCGCCAGGTCGCCAGCCTTGTTGTCGAAATGACATTCCAGGCACTTGGGTTCGAGAATCGAAGCGTGCAGCAGGGTCAGGCGATCACCGGCCTCGTGCATGAATTCGGCATTGCCCAGGGTGGCGGCGCGAGCCTGACGCATCAATTCAGCATCAAACGAACGGCCAATATTCCCCTGCAGACTCGAATAATCAACGGCGCCAGTGGCACTGGCGAGACCAACCTCAGCCACGTTATGAACGGTGCCGAGTTCCTTGAGCAGATCGGCGAACACCTCCATCTCCCCCATCTCCACCGAGGTGCGGGTACCGATGTTCAGGCTCTGGAACACGCTTTTTGCCTGCTGGTGCTCGGCCTGCCGCAGCAGACGCATCTGCTCATCCGCCTGCTGCCGCAGCAGCCGCGATGTCTGCAGGTTGACAACCAGAATTGCCGTTCCCATCACGATCAGCAGCAAAACCGTCAGGATCGCCGCGACCTTGTTCCGAATGCTCATATTGCCCCCCTTGTCACACCACTTTGTGGACACCACCACGCAATAATGCAATCCTCAGCACTGCAATGCATAACAAATGACACGTTTGTGTCGTTAAAGTTCTATCTCTTCCAGATCTGAATCATAAAGCAATTTTGCCACATTTAACAGAATTTTGACACGGTCGCCCATCTTGCCCATGCCCTGGATATACTGGGAACTGCCACCAGCAGTTGAGCGGGGTGGCGGTTCGATATTCTCCGGCGGGATATCGGCAACCTCGTTGACCTTGTCAACCACCAGGCCGACAGAGGTTTCATTGAGCTGAACCACCACGATACAGGTGCGCTCATCGTAATCACGCGGCGGCAGGTTGAAACGGGCCCGCACATCCATGACCGGAATCACCTTGCCACGCAGGTTGATCACACCCTTGATATAGGGGGGCATGTCCGGCACTTCGGTAATTCGCTGAATGCCGATGATCTCGATCACATAGCGGATTTCAATGCCATAATCCTCATCACCCATATGAAAGGTCAAATACTTGCCTTCCTGGGTATCCTCGCGATTGCCGTCTTTTTCCACCAGAACCTGGCTCTCTGTCATCGGCTCCTCCTGCTCCCTGATGGCTCATGCACTGCATTGTGCGACGCAGACAAAAACTGTTTGAAAAACTCTGCGGAGTCTAGCGCAAAATGCTCCTGCCTGTACACTTTAATCTTGCAGAATCATATTCTAAGAGAACCATCGTAAGCCTTCAGGGAAACAGCGGCACCAGATCCAGACCAGCCGTTTCCTCGAAACCAAGCATCAGATTCATATTCTGCACGGCCTGACCAGCCGCACCCTTGACCAGATTGTCGATGGCACTCACAAGGATCACCCGCCCCGTGCGCGGATCAAGCGCAAGGCCGATATCGACATGGTTACTGCCCTGAACATAAGCCGTATTCGGCCAATCACCCGCCGGGCACAGACGAATAAAGGGTTCGTCCTGATAAAAATCGGCTACAACCCGGCGCAGACCGGCCTCGTCGACCGTGCCGCAGCGCTGCGCATAACAGGTGGAAAGAATACCCCGGTTGACCGGCAGCAAATGGGGTGTGAAATTGACCAGAACCGCGCAACCGGCCAATTGAGACAGGGTTTGTTCAATCTCCGGCGTATGACGGTGATTGGCAACGGCATAGGCCTTGAATCCCTCATTGACTTCACAGAACAAACTGGCTGTCTTGGCCGAGCGGCCGGCCCCACTGGCACCCGATTTGCTGTCGATGATCAAGCTGGCCGGATCGATCAGCCCAGCCCGCAGCAGTGGCGCCAGCGCCAGCGCCACACTGGTCGGATAGCAGCCCGGATTGGCCACCAACCGGGCCGGCCGGATCTGCTCGCGGTACAGCTCAGGCAAACCATAGACCGCCTCATCAAGCAACTGCGGACTGCTATGGGACTGATACCAGGCCTCGTAGACAGCCTGATCCCGCAAACGGTAATCAGCCGACAGATCGACCACCCGACAACCCGCCCGCAACAGACCCGGCACAAAATTCATCGCCGTCTTATGTGGCAAAGCAGTAAACACCAGCTGCGCCCGCTGACCCAGTTCTTCTGGCGTCAGTTCTTCGCATGTCAGATCACAGAAACCACGCAGCGAGGGAAAGACCATATCAAGCCGCTGCCCCTCATATTGACGTGAGGTCACTGCCGTGACAACAACCTGAGGGTGACGCGCCAGCAGACGCACCAATTCCACGCCGGTATAGCCCGTCGCCCCAACCACCGCAACCTGTATCATTGCCCTACCTCCCCTGCCAGCCATTCACGTTGGTTCCATCCCGCCGCCTTGGAAGAACGGCGCATCATCAAAAAAAGGGTGACCGTGACCGGCCACCCCTTGGTTGCTTCGGAACGGCCACACAGACCGTTGCGTATCGCAATTAACGCTTGGAGAACTGGAAGCTGCGCCGGGCAGCGGCACGGCCATATTTCTTGCGCTCCTTGATGCGGCTGTCACGGGTGATGAAGCCCGCTTTCTTCAGCACCGCCCGCAGCGACTCATCGACCTCCAGCAGGGCCTTGGTGATGCCGTGCTTGATGGCACCGGCCTGGCCGGAAGGACCACCACCACAGACATTGACGATAACATCGTACTTGCCGATGTTGTTGGTGAGCTCAAGGGGCTGACGAATCACCATCTTGGAGGTTTCACGACCGAAATACTCATCGATATCGCGCTTGTTGACGGTAATGCTGCCAGTGCCCGGTTTCATCCAGACCCGCGCAACTGAGGTTTTTCTCTTGCCGGTGGCATAAAAACGCTGTTCAGGCATAATCAAACGATCTCCCATTACTGAATTTCAAGAACTTTAGGCTGCTGGGCACCGTGCTGGTGCTCAGCACCGGCATAGACCTTGAGCTTCTTAAGCATCTGACGCCCGAGTTTGTTCTTCGGCAGCATGCCACGAACCGCCTTAATAATCAGATCTTCCGGTTTTTTCTGCAGGAGTTTGTCCGCCGTGATGGAGCGGATACCGCCCGGATAACCGGTATGATGGTAATACGTCTTGTCGCTGAGTTTATTGCCGGTCAGCTGCAGTTTTGCCGCATTGACCACAATAACAAAATCCCCCGTATCGACACTGGGGCTGTAAATGGCCTTATGCTTGCCGCGCAGAATCCGCGCGATTTCTGTCGCGATGCGACCAAGAATCTTGCCGTCCATGTCCACGACGAACCAGTCGCGCTTGACATCGGCTGCCTTAGCTGTTTGCGTGCTCATCATTATCCTCTCATCCTGTATAGAAATCTGCAGCTGTACGGGGCTCACAGAGACGTGGAAAATAACCGATCACCCGCTCAGCGTCAAGACATTTCCCCGTCCAGAGCTGTTTTTTCGTACCAGACCTCCATCAGGCACAATCCCTGCGGCGGCGCCGTGCGACCGGCCAGCTGCCGGTTCAGGCCGGCCAGAATCGTGCCGACCTGCTCAGGCGTCAGCCGGCCACGGCCAACATCCACCAGGGTGCCAACCAGTATCCGCACCATATTCTTGAGAAAGCCGCTTCCCCTGACATCAATGAGCAGTTCCGGCGCCTGCTCTGTCAGGATCAGGCTGAAAATTTCGCGCTCCGTGGTTCTGGCGACACAGGAGGAGGAGCGAAAGGCGGCGAAATCGTGCCGACCTTCAAGCAGTGCGGCCGCCTGGCGCATAGCGGCAACATCAAGAGAAGCAGCCACCTGCCAGCTGTAACGGCTAAGCAGGGGAGAACGGTGCGACGAGAGCAGCAACCGGTAGCGATACCATTTGCCGCGGGCATCAAAACGGGCATGAAAGGTCTGCGGCACCTGCCAGACCTGGCGAACCACGATATCCGGCGGCAGCAGGGCGTTCACCCCTTCACGATAGGCCTTGAGCGGCCGCGGTCGGTGTGTATCGAAATGGGCGTGCAGACCACGCGCATGAACACCGGCGTCGGTTCGGCCCGATCCATGAAGCCGCACCGGATGACCACAGATTTGCGCCAGAGCCTGCTCAACCACATACTGCACCGTCCGGTCACCGGCCTGCAGCTGCCAGCCCTGATAGGCCGTACCCTCGTATTCCAGTTGCAGCACAATCCGCGCCATGATCTTCTCCCGCTCCTCTGCCTGTCCCCTGTTCGTTCGCCAGTCCAGACCCTGGATTGGCAACAGCCTTCCCGCAAACCCGGCTGTCAAATCCCGCCCTGACCGACACGGCGACGCCCACCCACACAAACAGTACCATGGGCCACCATGGGCCGAGAACGGCAACAGGGCCGCCGGCATTTCCGGCGACCCTGTTGCACGTCCTCTACAACCTACAACGAATCAGCGTTCGAGCAGAATCCGCACCATGCGGCGCAGCGGCTCGGCGGCGCCCCACAGCAACTGATCGCCACAGGTAAAGGCTGAAACAAACTTCGGCCCCATCTTCATCTTGCGCACCCGGCCAACCGGCACGGCCAGGGAGCCCGATACCGCCGCCGGCGTCAGTTGCGCCAGACTGTCAGCCTTGGTGTTAGGCACCAACTTAACCCAGTCGTTATCAGCCGCCAGCAGGGCTTCAATGTCAGCCAGGGGCACATCCTTTTTAAGCTTGATGGTCAGCGCCTGGCTATGGCAACGCATGGCACCGACGCGAACACACAGACCATCGACCGGAATGGGCTCCCGGGTGCCGAGAATCTTGTTGGTTTCGACAAAGCCTTTCCACTCCTCGCGACTCTGACCGTCTTCGACCTCGCGATCGATCCAGGGCAGCAGGCTGCCGGCCAACGGAAAACCGAACTCTTTCTGCGGCAGGCTGCCGTCGCGCAGGCGCTCCGTCACTTGGCGATCGATTTCGAGAATGGCCGAAGCCGGGTCAGCCAGCAAACCGGCCACCGACGCATGCAAGCCACCCATCTGGGCCAGCAGTTCCCGCATATTGGGAGCACCGGCGCCAGAGGCCGCCTGATAGGTCATGGAGGACACCCACTTGACCAGATCGGCGCGGAACAGCCCTCCCAGCGCCATCAACATCAGACTCACCGTGCAATTGCCGCCGATAAAATCCTTGCCGCCTGCAGCCAAGGCCTTATCGATCACCTGGCGGTTGACCGGATCAAGGATGATAACGGCGTCGGATTCCATCCGCAGGGTGCTGGCGGCATCAATCCAGTAGCCCTGCCAGCCGGACTGTCGCAACGGGCCATGCACCGCCTTGGTATAGTCGCCACCCTGACAGGTCACCACCACATCAAGCTGCTTGAGCGCGGCCAGGTCATTGGCATCCTTAAGGGTGCCCGCCCCCAGGGGCGCATCACCACCCACTTGGGACGTAGAAAAGAATACCGGCTCGATTGCCGCAAAGTCGTTCTCCTGCTGCATGCGCTGCATCAGCACCGAACCAACCATCCCCCGCCACCCGACGAATCCGACTTTCATGTTGAGTTGCCCTCTCGCGTTGTTGTTACTGGCTGCCTGACGTCTGTCGCGTTACAAGGCCGCGACGATGGCGTCTCCCATCTCCACGGTGTTGACCCGTGTCTCACCGGAAGTTCCCTGATAGATATCACCCGTGCGATACCCCTGATCCAATACCTTTTCCACCGCTGCGTCCACCGCGTCGGCCGCCTGCTGCATACCGAAGGAATAACGCAGCATCATCGAGGCCGACAGAATCTGCGCAATGGGATTGGCGATCCCCTGCCCCGCAATATCCGGCGCGCTGCCGCCCGACGGTTCGTACATGCCGAAGCTGCCTTCAGCCAGCGATGCCGACGGCAGCATGCCAAGCGAACCGGTCAACATGGCCGCCTCGTCGGAAATGATGTCACCAAACATGTTGCCGCACAGCAGCACATCAAACTGTTTCGGCCAGCGCACCAGCTGCATGGCGGCATTGTCAACATACATGTGCGACAGGGCCACGTCAGGATACTCCTTGGCCACCCGCTCAACCACCTGGCGCCACAACACCGAGGTCGACAGCACATTGGCCTTGTCGATACTGCACACCTTGCTGGCCCGCTTGCGAGCGATGTCGAAGGCGACACGGGTAATGCGTTCGATCTCCGGTTCAGTGTAGAGCATGGTGTCAAAGCCGCGCCGTACACCATCGACCGTTTCAATACCCTTGGGCTCGGCAAAATAGATCCCGCCCGTCAGTTCGCGCACCACCAGCAGATTAAATCCCCCCTCGATGACCGACTCCTTCAGCGTCGAGCTGCCGGTCAGGGCCGGAAAAATAATCGCCGGGCGCAGGTTGCAGAACAGGCCGAAGATCTTGCGCAGGGGGAGCAGGGCGCCACGCTCGGGCTGCTCGTCAGGCGGCAGGCTCTCCCATTTGGGTCCGCCAACACTGCCAAACAGAATCGCATCGGCCGCCTTGCAGATATCGATTGTGGTCTGCGGCAGGGCCTTGCCTTCCAGATCAATACCGGCACCACCGACGTTGGCATGGCGCCGTTCAAACTGCACGTCGTATTTCTTCTCAATGGCATCAAGAACCTTCAGGGCTTCCGCCATAACCTCCGGTCCGATACCATCCCCCGGCAACACCGCTACCTTAAACGTTTCACTGGCCACGAAACTCTCTCCTTCTGCATCCATGACAAACCCCGCCAGGCCCTGCAAGCAGACAGCCTAACCGCCGGTTTTTGCGAGGTTTCTTCTCATTGAGGCGTTCGCCACTATAGGGACCGGCTCCCGAACTTGTCAAACGAATTAGCCACCGGCACAATTCCGGCGATCCAACTGTGTCATTTGCGTCTCATTCAATTGTGCCAAATCTGGCAGAGGCTGCCTCCACAAATGGAAAAAAGCCGGTAATTACCGGCTTTTCCGCTGCCAGAGAAACTGTTCCGATTCCACTCCGCTTTTCAGTAGCGGGCATCGGCGAATTCGACCCAGCCACCTGCCTGCACCAGCGCCTTATCAAAGGCCGACAGATCAAAGCTGAAGGTTTCCGACGTGCCATCGGCGCCATTGGCCGTCAGACATTGAGCCTCCACATCGACCGCGATCTCGACCTCGGTGCGGAGCGCCAGGGCAAACAACCGGTCGATCTGATCCTTTGGCAGTTCAATGGCCAGCATGCCGCCATTGAACATGTTCTGTCGGAAAATACGGGCATAGCTCTGGGCAATGATGGTGTGAACACCATTGACTTCAAACACCCAAGGGGCATGCTCACGCGACGAACCACAGCCGAAATTCTCCCGGGTTACCACCACCCGGGCACGGCGTACCGCAGGGCTTTTGGGGTCGAACCCCTCCAGTTTCAGATCCTCCAGCATGTAGGGCTGCAGGGCCTCCTTGGTGACCTCGGTCAGATATTTGGCCGGAATGATTTCGTCGGTATTGATATCACTGCGGTCGAGAAACAGGGCCGGACCTTTGAATACTTTTTCCATGGGTTCCTTCATCCTCGTAGCGACTTGGGGTTACAGGCTGCGCGCGTCGGTGATCCGGCCGGTGATGGCAGTGGCCGCGGCCGTGGCCGGACTCATCAGATGCACCATGCCACCCTTGCCCATGCGTCCGTTGAAATTGCGGTTACTGGTCGAGGCGCAGACCTCGCCTTCAGCCAATACCCCGTTGCTCATCCCCAGACAGGCCCCACAGGTCGGATTGGTGACGCAGAAACCGGCATCCATAAAGATCTGGATCAGACCCTCGCTCAGGGCATCACTGAAGATCTTCGGCGTCGCCGGTGACACGATGGCCCGCACCGAGTCGGCAATGCGACGACCTTTGAGCAAGGCAGCGGCCACCCGCAAATCCTCGATACGACCGTTGGTGCAGGTTCCGACATACACCTGATCGACCGGCGTACCGGCCAGTTCCGCCACCGGCTTGACACAGTCCGGCTTGTAACCGTAGGTCACCTGCGGTTCGAGGGCCGACAGATCGAAATCAAGCACCCGGTCATAGACCGCGTCGGCATCGGAATGCCAGCGGGTGAAATCGGCCAGGGCGGCGGCACGGTCAGCATAATCAGCGGCGATGAATGGCCACAGATAGTCAAGTGTGACGGCATCCGGCATACAGATACCGCAGGTGCCACCAGCCTCGATGGCCATGTTGCAGAGAGTCATGCGCGCTTCCATGCTCATGGCGTCGACAATCGGACCGCCGAATTCAATTACCCGGTCGGTCGCGCCATTGACACCCAGTTGGCCAATGACAAACAGGATGACGTCCTTGGCGTAGACCCCCGCCGGCAGGCTGCCATTCAGATTGACACGAATGGTAGCGGGCTTGCGAAAGGCGCAGACCCCCTTGAGAATACCGACTTCGAGATCTGTGGTTCCCACACCGGCGGCAAAAGCGCCAAAGGCACCATGGGTACAGGTGTGACTGTCACCCATGATAACGGTATAGCCGGGCCGGATATAACCCTTCTCCGGGAAAAGGGCATGACAGACGCCATTGCGGCCAACATCGAAGAAATCCTGCAGATCATGGCGGCGGGCCCAGTCCCGCAGCATCTTGGCCTGCAGAGCCGTCTTACTGTCTTTCGACGGGGTGACATGGTCGATCACCGCCTTGATTTTGGTCTTGTCGAAGACCCGATCCTTGCCACGCCATTCCAGATCGGCAATGGCTACCGGGGTGGTGATCTCGTGACAGAGCACACAATCGAGATCGAGCACAAAGGTGCCGGCAAATGGCTCGTCACGCAGATGGCGCTCAAAAATTTTCTCCGCTATCGTCTTCCCCATACCCTCTCCTTGGTCAGTAAATAAAGATGGTGTCGCTAAAAGCTCGCCAACGGCTGCGGCAGTCAACCGGCTGCGGCGGGACACCGGCTCCGGCGCCCCGCCGCAAACTGTCGGGCTATTCTACACAGCCCCCCCTAGAGGTCAACCGCCGTGCGCTTCTGCAGCGAGGCAATCTTGTTCAATGCATTAACGTAGGCCTTGGCCGCTGCGACAATAATGTCGGGATGCGCTCCCTGGCCGAGCTGTTCACGACCCTGCATTTCCAACCGCACGGTACATTCGCCCTGGGCGTCCGTACCCCCGGTGATGGCACCGACAGAAAAATGCAACAACCGGGCATCACTGCGAGTCAGTTTCTTAATGGCCTTGAAGGTGGCATCTACCGGTCCATCGCCCAGCTCGGCCGTCTTTTTCACCTCGCCATCGATCTCCATCTGCACCGTGGCCGTGGGCGCGGCAAAGGAACCGGAGGTCACACTCATCTCCATCAGCTTGAAACGCTCCGGCACACGAATGATCTCATCGGCCACGATGGCTTCGAGGTCCTCGTCAAAGATCTCCTTCTTCACATCGGCCAAGGCCTTGAAGCGCACGAAAGCCTTCTGCATGTCGTCTTTAGACAGCTCGTAACCCAGCTGTTGCAGCCGCTGATTAAAGGCATGGCGGCCCGAATGCTTGCCCAGCACCAACTTGTTCTGGTTCAGACCGATGGATTCCGGTGTCATGATTTCATAGGTACTCTTTTCCATCAGCACACCGTGCTGATGAATGCCAGCCTCATGGGCAAAGGCATTGGCTCCGACAATGGCCTTGTTAGGCTGCACCACAATACCGGTAATGGTGGTCAGCAGGCGGCTGGTGGCGTAGATATGCTCAGTGACCACGTTGGTCCGGTAAGGCAGAATGTCCTGACGGGTGCGCAGCGCCATCACCACCTCTTCCAGCGAACAGTTGCCAGCTCGCTCACCAATACCATTTATGGTACATTCTACCTGACCGGCACCCGCCTGCACCGCTGCCAGGGAGTTGGCCACCGCCAGTCCCAGATCGTTGTGGCAGTGAACCGACAGGACGGCCTTGTCGATGTTGGGCACATTTTGCTTCAGGTAGCTGATGATATTGAAATATTCTGACGGAATGGTGTAGCCGACGGTATCCGGAATATTGACAGTCCGGGCACCGGCGGCAATAACGGCTTCCACCACCCGGGCCAGAAACGGCAAACGGGTGCGCACGGCATCCTCGGCGGAAAACTCAACATTAGGGGTATAACCGACGGCCCGTTTGACGGCGCGGACCGCCGTTTCCACCACCTCGTCTTCCGTCATCTTCAGCTTGTACTTCATGTGGATATCACTGGTGGCGATAAAGGTGTGAATGCGGCCACGTTCGCCAGCATACTGCAACGCCTCCCAGGCCCGGTCGATGTCGGCGTCATTGGCTCGTGCCAGACCGGAAATCTGAGGTCCCTTGATGGTCTGGGCAATTTTCTTAACAGCTTCAAAATCGCCTTCGGAAGCAATGGGGAAGCCCGCTTCCATCACATCGACGCGCATTTTTTCCAGCTGATGGGCAATACGCAGTTTTTCCTCAATGGTCATGCTGGCGCCGGGCGACTGTTCTCCATCACGTAAGGTGGTATCGAAAATAATGATCTGTTTTTTATCTGTCATGATTTTACTCCTTTTTAAGGCAGTGGGCACCCCTGTGCGGAGGGTGCGATACTCTGGATGTCATGTATTCGCTTCCGAAGTTGTCGATAGGCCTGCCGCAGCAGGTCACTCAGGTCCGATTCCACCCAACCACCTCCTCCCGGGTGTCGGGACAAGCAGTCTGCAGCACGACCGCCGCCCGGTTGCAGTAAACAAAAAAAGCTCCCGCCCTTAAAACAGGGGCGAGAGCTGGTTGCTTCGCGGTACCACCCTGATTCCGACCGGATAATGCTGCCTCCAGTCGCTTCATTCGCCATTACGCGGCGCCACGGCAACGGCTGGCGGATCAGCTACGCGGCTGATGCGGTTCACCGTCACGGCTCCAAGGCGAGTTCGGCGTCGTCCTGTACTGGCTTGCAGCAACCGCCAGCTCTCTGAAACAGTCCAGAGCGCCTACTACTCCTCTTCACAGCCTTTTCGTCTATCTGTTGTTCTGGCACCAATACCCCAGCCCGAGCGACAAGTCAACGTCTGCCGCACCGATCAACCACAACGGACGACATTTTTTCAGCCCGGACAAACCCGGTTCGCGGCCACTAAACCCGATTCTGCCGGTATCGGCGCACATAGTTCATCAACGCCACCACCGGGGTAAACAGGATGTAGCTGATAAACATCAGAAACAGCATTTCCTCTGGCTGGGCGACAATCACGATAATCATCACAATGGCCAGCACCAGAATACCGAAGGGGCGCCGTTGCAGCAGTTCAGGATCCTTAAAAGAATAATAGGGCACGTTGCTGACCATCAAGGCCGCCAAGCCATAGATCAGCACCAGCACCGAAACCATGCGGATGGTACCGGTTCCGCCGAGGGAATAAAACAGCAGAACACAACAGGCCACCATGCAGGCTGCTGCCGGAATGGGCAAGCCGACAAAGTGCTTCGATTCCACAGTCGCCACCTGAACATTAAAGCGAGCCAGTCGCAAAGCACCACAGACCACATAGAGGAAAGCAGCCAGCCATCCCAGCCGGCCAAAGGGCTGCAACGCCCAGGAATACATCAGAATGGCTGGCGCCACACCGAAGGCCACCAGATCGGACAGCGAATCGTATTCCACGCCGAACTGACTGGTGGTGCCGGTCAGACGCGCCACCTTGCCGTCAAGGGTGTCAAAAACCGCCGACAGCAAAATAAACCAGGCGGCCACGTCAAAACGGTCGTTCATACTGGCAACCATGCCGTAGAAGCCGGCAAACAGGCTGCCCGTAGTGACCAGGTTGGGCAACACATAGACGCCACGGCGCAGGCCCTCACGCCGCGATTCAGTGCCTGAATTCATGACATCTGTCCCACTATCGTTTCACCACCAACACAGCGGTCCCCCAGGCTGACCTGCAAACGCACATCAGCAGGCATGTACAGATCCACCCGCGAACCGAACCGGATCAGGCCGTAACGCTGGCCACGCTGCAGCAGATCACCCACCACCGGATAGGTAACAATACGACGAGCAATCAGCCCGGCAATCTGCACCACCAGAAAACGCTGACCGGATGCAGTTTCCAGCACCATGCCAGCCTGCTCATTCTCGAGGCTGGCCTTATCCAACGCCGCATTAAGAAACTTTCCTTTATTGTAGAATTGATCCTTCACCGCACCACTGACCGGCACCCGGTTAACGTGCACATTAAATACCGACATGAAGATACTGACCTTACACATCGGCTGATGTAAAAAGCGTTCTTCCTGCACGGTTCCAACGAACACCACCTTGCCGTCCGCCGGGGCCACCACCAGATTCTCGTCCACGGGGATGGTACGATCGGGATTGCGAAAGAAATACACTGTGAACAGGGTCAAAAGCAGCAACAGTACCGCCAGAAAACTCCAGTCCAGCAAAGCGAACACCAGGGTAAGAAAGGCAAATATACCGATAAAGGGGTAGCCCTCAATGGCAACGGGCTGATTCTGATTGCGCATGGTATCCCTCGTCTGCTTCATAAAATTCCACAAAAAAACCGGCGCCTGCTGGCGCCGGCAGGATCAATCGGCCGAGCGCCAACCCTTCGATCCGCGACCAAGCACGATAGGGCCCGAGCGCACCAGCTCCTTGATGCCCAGCGGCCGCAGCAGTTCGATCATGGCATCGATCTTATCCGGCGCACCGGTCACCTCAACAGAAAAGGAGCGCGGCGTGACATCGACCACCTTGCCGCGGAAGATGTCGACGATGCGCAGCACTTCCGCACGCGTCGTCGCTTCTGTACTGACCTTGATCATGGCCATCTCGCGCTCGACAAAAGCCTGGTCGGTAAAGTCAATCACCTTGATGACATCGACCAGCTTGTTGAGCTGCTTGGTGATCTGTTCCAGCACCTGATCATCACCACTGGTAACGATTGTCATGCGGGAAATCGTGGTGTCAAGGGTCGGCGCTACCGACAGGCTTTCAATATTGAAGCCGCGACCGGAAAACAGTCCGGCCACCCGCGGCAGCACGCCAAATTCGTTCTCCACCAGAACGGTAATGGTATGTTTCATCGTTTTGTTCTCTCCTGTGGTCACCAGGGCGGCGCGGCGCGCCCGTCCCTGACGCCATTGCTGTCGGTCCAACCGGCGTTGCCGGTTACCTGCACGTTTCTATCAGGAAGCCAGCACCATCTCGTTCAGACCCGCCCCCGCCGGCACCATCGGCAACACATTTTCCTCACGGGCGATCTTGAACTCCATAATCACCGGCCCCGGTGTCGCCAGTCCCTGGCGGATAACCTCCTCCACCTCGTCGGGATGCGTCGCCTGGAAACCCTTGGCACCATAGGCCTCGGCCAGCTTGACAAAATCGATGGGCAGCTCCATGCAGGTCTGGCTGTAGCGCCGATCGAAAAACAGCTGCTGCCACTGGCGCACCATGCCGAGAAAATTGTTGTTCAGGATCACTATCTTCACCGGCAGACGGTACTGTACCAGTGTCGCCAGTTCCTGGGAGTTCATTTGAAAGGAACCATCACCGGAAACATCAATCACCTGCCGCTTGGGAAAGGCCGCTTGGGCGCCCAGCGCTGCGGGCAGACCGAACCCCATGGTGCCAAGACCACCAGAGGTAATAAAGGTGCGCGGCTGGGTAAAGTCGAAAAACTGGGCCGTCCACATCTGGTGTTGACCAACTTCGGTGGTAATAATGGCGTCATCCTCCGTCAGTTCACGCAGCTTTTCGATGACAAACTGCGGTTTGATGGTGGTTTTGGTCTTCTTGTAGGTCATCGGATGCTGTTCTTTCCACAGCTCAACCTGCTCACGCCAGCCCTGGGTTGCCTCGATGGCGTCCACAAGCCGTTCATTCTGCTGCTGCAGCCCTTCAACCAGCCGGGGCAACACATCAGGCAGCACACCAACCACCGGCAGATCGACACGGACGTTTTTCTTGATTGAAGTCGGATCGACATCGACATGAATAATACGGGCATGAGGAGCGAAGGTGGCAATCTTGCCGGTCACCCGGTCATCGAAACGGGCGCCAAGGGCTATCAGCAGATCGGCATTGGTCACAGCCATATTGGCATAAAAGGTGCCGTGCATGCCGAGCATGCCCAGTGACAGCGGATGTTTTTTGGGAAAGCTGGCCATGCCCATCAGCGTGGTGGTGACCGGCGCCTGTACCGTTTCGGCAAAGCGCAGCAGATCGTCGCTGACATCGGACAGGGTGGCACCACCACCGACATAGATCACCGGTTTGCGAGCGGCCAGAATCATCTCGACCGCTTTTTCCAACTGTCGCGGATTGGCGCTGACCGTCGGTTTGTAGCCGCGCAACTCAACACTTTGCGGATACTCGAAGATGGCGCTGTCAATCTGCACATCCTTGGGCAGATCAATCAGTACCGGCCCCGGCCGACCCGTTCGGGCAATATAAAAGGCTTGCTTGACGATACGGGCCAGATCCCGCACATCGCGTACCAGATAATTATGCTTGGTAATCGGCCGGGTGATGCCGACCATGTCGGCCTCCTGAAAGGCGTCGTTGCCAATCAGCGGCGTCGGCACCTGGCCGGTGATAATGACCAGGGGGATCGAATCCATGTAGGCGGTGGCGATACCGGTGATGGTGTTGGTGGCACCAGGGCCACTGGTGGCGATGGCGACACCTACCTTGCCGGTAGCGCGGGCATAGGCATCAGCGGCATGCACGGCAGCCTGCTCGTGACGCGTCAGGATGTGTTCGATGGGCGAATCCATCAAGTCATCATAGATGTTGATTACCGTGCCGCCAGGATAGCCAAAAACGGTTTCGACACCTTCCAGGCGCAAACATTCCAACAGAATCTGAGAACCGGTTTTCTTCACGTTGTCTCCTTCGTTACGCAGACCCAACAGCAACGTCGGGCTTAACACCTGTTGTCGGTACTGCAACCGCCCCCTTAGCGGGACAGCTGGGCAAGATCGCGCACGGCGCCACGCGCGGCGCTGGTCGTGGTTGCGGCATAGGCCTGCAAGGCAGCACTGATCTGACGCTGGCGACTCGCCGGCCGCCAGGCCTGCGGGCCACGCAGGGTCATTGCCTGCCGGCGGCGCTCCAGTTCGGCATCGCTCAACGCCAGCGTGATACGACGGGCCGGAATATCAATTTCGATCAGGTCACCATCCTCAACCAGGGCGATGGGGCCGCCTTCGGCCGCTTCGGGCGAAACATGGCCGATGGACAAACCTGAGGTGCCACCAGAGAAACGCCCGTCGGTAATCAGGGCACAGCTCTTGCCCAGACCGCGTGATTTCAGATAGCTGGTGGGATAAAGCATTTCCTGCATACCTGGTCCACCCTTGGGACCTTCGTAGCGGATAATCACCACATCTCCGGCAGCCACCTGCCCCTGCAGAATGCCATCGCTGGCATCTTCCTGACTTTCAAAGATACGTGCCGGCCCGGAAAAACTCAGGATTGAAGCATCGACACCTGCGGTTTTGACGATACAACCCTCCGGTGCCAGGTTGCCATACAGAACAGCCAGGCCACCGTCCTGGCTGTAGGCATGAGCCAGATCACGGATGCAACCCGCGCTGCGGTCAAGATCAAGCGACGGCCAGCGTTGCTCCTGGGCAAAAGGCTCCAGACAGGGCTGTCCGCCAGGAGCAGCACAGTAGAAACGCTGCACCGCCGCCTCCGCCGAGCGCCGCACGTCCCAGTGTTCCAGCGCCTCGCCCAGGCTGTCACTGTGAACCGTCATGACCTGGCGGTGTAGCAGGCCAGCCCGGTCCAGTTCGCCCAGAATGCCGAAGATGCCCCCGGCGCGATGAACATCCTCGATGTGATAGTGCTGTACTGCCGGAGCCACCTTACACAGGTTCGGCGTCTGGCGCGACAACCGGTTGATATCCGCCATGTCGAAGGCAACGCCGGCCTCACGCGCCACAGCCAGCAGATGCAGCACCGTATTGGTTGACCCTCCCATGGCGATATCGAGCCGCATGGCATTCTCAAAGGCTTCAAAGGTGGCAATCGAACGCGGCAGAACCCGGACATCGCCGGCCTCATAGTAGCGCCGGGTCAGTTCGACAATACGTTGCGCCGCCGTCACAAACAGACCACGCCGATCGGCATGGGTGGCCACCAGCGTCCCGTTGCCAGGCAAGCTCATCCCCAGGGCCTCGGTCAGGCAGTTCATCGAATTGGCCGTAAACATGCCCGAACACGAACCGCAGGTAGGACAGGAACTGCGTTCATAAACCGCGATATCGGTATCACTGACCCGTGCATCAGCAGCCGCCACCATGGCATCCACCAGGTCCAGCGCCACCATCTTGCCAGCCAGTTCGGCCCGACCGGCCTCCATAGGCCCTCCGGTAACAAAAATGGTCGGCAGATTCAGACGCATAGCGGCCATCAACATACCCGGTGTCACCTTGTCGCAGTTGGAAATGCACACCAAAGCATCAACACAGTGGGCATTGGCCATGTATTCAACCGTATCGGCGATCAGCTCACGCGACGGCAAACTGTAAAGCATCCCCTGATGCCCCATGGCGATACCGTCACAGATCGCCATTGTATTGAATTCCTTAGCAATTCCACCATTGGTAGCGATTTCACGGGCCACCAGCTGACCCAGTTCCTTCAGATGGACATGGCCCGGCACAAACTGGGTAAATGAATTGACAACAGCGATGATGGGCTTGCCAAAATCCGCAGCCTTCACGCCGGTCGCCTGCCACAGGGCCCGAGCCCCGGCCATGTTGCGACCGGCAACAGACTGCGCCGAACGGTATGCTGGCATGTGCATTCCTCTGCTAAATAAAAATGAAAAAGAAAAAGTTACTCCGGACCTGCCGCGCTGGCATCAGCACCACGGCTACCGAAGACGTCCGATCCGGCCAGTTCGACAACACCAGACCACTGTTTTATCCCGGTAAAAAAAAGCAAAAGCAGAAAAAGGGCTTGAGCGAACTCAAACCCTTTTTTACCTTAAAGCGGCGCGGGATTCATCCCCAAAATCACGACGGCTGCAGCCCCCGGATCATGCGTTCCATCTCGTCGCGACCAGCGAGTTTCATTTTCTGGATTTTCTTCTTCTGCAGCTCCTCTTCTACAGACAGATATGGGCTGTTGTTGAGCTGTTCCAGCTGCTTTTCAAGAATATGATGCTCCTCATAAAGCTTGCGAAAGCGGGCATCGTTCTCGAACAGCTGACTTATGATCTCCTGGTTTGCATCCATAGTGCACCTCCCTGAAAGAGTCACGGACAACAGCGTTCCTCATGCGAGACTAACCAATGGCCCAAACCTTGTCAACAATCGCCTTACCTCGGCTGCCGGGCACGCTCGGCGTCGCTGGCACGCACATAGAGAGCCCGCAGACAGGCAGCCGTCAGCAGAGCA
Source organism: Desulfuromonas thiophila (assembly GCF_900101955.1). NCBI lineage: Bacteria > Pseudomonadati > Thermodesulfobacteriota > Desulfuromonadia > Desulfuromonadales > Desulfuromonadaceae > Desulfuromonas > Desulfuromonas thiophila. The sequence continues at coordinate 144,923 of NZ_FNAQ01000004.1, forward strand.
AAATCATCTGGCTGCGCATGTACCAACAATGCCGCCGCCGCGGCAGTCGGACCGCCACAGGCCAAGCCGGCAAAGCACTGGCGACCCCCGGCAGTGGCCAGCGCCTCGCCATAAAACCGGGCAGCATCGCCTAGCAGCAGCACATCCTCAGGCAACTGGTACGCCAGCTGCGCCGGTGGCAAAACGCGGGGAGTCACATAGGACAGTGGCTGACCAGGCCGCCAGTAATAGAGCGCAGCATAAACCTCCTGCTTGCGCGCATCAATCAGGGCACAGAGAGGGCGCTCACAGGGGCCGTGCTGAAAGGCCAGAGCCCGCAGGGAATCCACCGCCCGGATCGGCCGCTTGAGGCTCAAGGCCAGCCCCTGCACAGTTGCCAAGCCAACACGCAGGCCGGTAAAGGAACCGGGACCCTGCACTACTACCAGTTCGTCAATGTCACGGGCGGCATAGCCACAACAGGCCAGCAAGGCTTCAGCCTGGGCCAGCAGGTGATCATTATGTCGCCCTCCCACAGACTGCAGGCGGGTCTCCGCCAACACCTGGTCATCCTGCAGCAGCGCGACACTGGCGCGGGGCGTGGAACTGTCGAACGCCAACCGCACGGTCATCAGCTGCCCCCCAGAAACAGGCGACTCAGGTCATTATAAAAGGCCAACAGCATCAGCAACAGCAGCAGGCCCAGCCCAATCTGCTGGGCAACCTCGCGGGCGCGCAGCGACAGAGGACGACGCCAAATCAGTTCAATCAGATAAAAAAACAGGTGCCCGCCATCGAGTACGGGTATCGGCAGCAGATTAAGAATACCCAGCTGAATACTGAGGAAAGCCAGCACCGTCAAAATGGTGCTGAAATCGGTCTGAGCCGCCTGGCCGGCGATCTGCATGACCATGATCGGACCGCCGATATTATCGGCCGGCACATGACCGGCAACCATCTTGCGCAAAAAAACCAGGGTCAGATCGATCAGCTCGGCCGTCCGTTCAAAACCGGCCTTCACCGCCTGACGCAGTGGGTACTGGCGCATTTCCAGAGGCTGTTGCGGCGTGATACCGACCAGCCATATCTGTCGCTTCGGATCCTGCTGTGGACTAAGTTCCACCGTAAAACGACGGCTTCCCCGCTCAATGGTGAACAGGGCGGCCTGGCCCTGCAACTGTTGAATCAGGCCATGCAGATCGTACCAGGAAGTTACCGCCTGACCGGCTATTTCCAGAATCCTGTCACCCACCTGCAAACCGGCCTGATAAGCCGGCATGGAAGGGTTCAGACTGCCGATCAACGCTGGCTGACGTGGCAGCAGGCCAAGGGACTGCAACCCTTCAAGGCTGCCGTTTTCCGCCGCCATGCGCAACTGCCGCGATGTCCCGCCACGTTCAACAACAAAGACCAGCTCCGAACCAACCGCCGGAATCAGCGTTTTGTCCGTCGCTGTCCAGCTATCCACCGCCAGACCATTGACCGCGACAATGCAGTCACCGACAACAAAACCAGCCCGTTCCGCGTCAGAGGCCGGCACCACATAGCCAACACAGGCAGGCTGGTGCAGATAGGCCGGGATCTGTACGCCAATCAGGTAGGCCAGCGGCAGCAGCAGCAGCGGCAGCAGCAGATTCATGGCCGGCCCGGCCGCAACAATCGCCATGCGCTGGCTCACCGGCCGCGAGGAGAAACAGCGGTCGGGCTCGGCCAGCTGGGCCGCGTCCGGCGTTTCCTCCGCCGCGACGCCCTCTCCCAGCATCTGCACGTAGCCACCCAGCGGAATCAGGCTGATCAGGTATTCGGTTTCGCCCCAGGTCCGCCCGAACAACTTAGGACCGAATCCCAGAGAAAACCGCAGAACCTTCACCCCGCACAGCTTGGCGATACAGAAATGTCCCAGTTCGTGAATGAACACCAGCACGCCCAGCATCAAAATGCCTGCGGCTATGGTTACCATCATGCCTGCACTCCCGCTTAAACCAGAAAAGCGATCTGTTCGCGTGCCTGGCGCCGGCATTGGGCATCCAGCGCCAGCACCTCTTCCACCGTAGCCAGTCCTCCACCGCCATGCCGCTGCAGCATTCGGTCGATCAGCCGGGCGATATCAGTAAAACGGATGGCACCGCTCAAAAATGCCTCTACCGCCACCTCGTTGACCGCATTCAGCACCACACAGGCCGATTCATCCGCCGCCAGCGCCTGGTAGGCCAGCGCCAGACAGGGAAACCGCTGTAGATCCGGCGCACAGAAACTCAGATCAGCCATGCGACACAGATCCAGTCGCGGCAGAGCCAGCGGCAAGCGCTCAGGCCAGGCCAGAGCATAAGCGATCGGGGTTTTCATGTCCGGCAGCCCCAGTTGGGCCAGCACCGAACCATCGACATACTCCACCATGGAATGGACAATGCTCTGGGGATGCACCTGCACAGCGATGCGTTCGGCGGGCATAGCGAACAGCCAGCGGGCCTCGATCACCTCAAGGCCCTTGTTCATCATGGTAGCAGAATCGATGGAAATCTTCGGGCCCATGGCCCAATTGGGGTGGGCCAGCGCCTGCTGCGGTGTCACCGCCGTGAGCTGCTCCGGCGCATGATTGCGAAAGGGACCGCCCGAAGCAGTCAGAATAAGACGGTGAATATCTTGCGGCCGTTGCCCGGCAATGGATTGAAAAATCGCGGAATGCTCGCTGTCAATCGGCAGGAGGCGCACCCCGTTGTCCGCCACGGCCCGCATCACCAGAGCACCGGCAGTTACCAGGGTTTCCTTGTTGGCCAGCGCCACATCAATGCCGGCATCGATCGCGGCCAGCGTCGGCAGCAACCCGGCAGCACCAACGATGGCCGACACCACCAGATCGACGCCCGCCAGCCGGGCACAGGCACAGGCTCCTTCCACCCCCGCCAGCACCTCGACTTTTTCGCCTGCCAGACTCTGACGCAGCTCTTGCGCCATGGCCTGATTGGCCACGGAAACCAGTTGTGGTCGAAAGCGCCGCACCTGTTGGCGCAGCAAGGCAAGGTTGGAGCCCGCCGCCAGCGCCGCCACGCGATAACGCTCGGGAAAAGCGGCGACAATTTCCAGGGTGTTGACTCCGATAGAGCCGGTCGCCCCCAGCACAGCCAATGTCTTCATGAAGCGCCCGTCAACCACAGGACATAGAGATAAACGACCGGAAAACTGAACAGCAGGCTATCGAGCCGATCAAGCATGCCACCATGGCCGGGAAACAGATGACCGGAGTCCTTGACACCGGCAGCCCGCTTGAGCAAAGACTCGAACAGATCACCCAGCGGACCAAAGATACCGGCCAAAAGGCCCGCACCGACCGCAGCCAGCCAGGAAATCTGCGGCACCACCGCCCCAAAGAATGCCGCGCCCAGCAGGGCCCCGGCCAGACCGCCAAAAGCGCCTTCGATACTTTTTTTCGGGCTGATCCGCGCGGCCAGCCGCCGGCGCCCCCAGGCGCTGCCGACAAAGTAGGCGGCCGAATCGGACAGCATGGTGGTCAGCAGCACCAGCAGCACCCACAGGCGGCCATGGGGCGCGGCATGCAACAGCACCAGGGAACTCAGCAGCAGGGGCAGATACAGCCAGCAGAAACTCACAGCGCCCAACAGGGGCAGAACCCGTTCGAAACACTGATAACGCGACAGCAGATAGCAGGCACACAACAACAGTGCCAGCACCAGAGCCAGCAGCAACTGGGCAGGCCACCAGACCGCCACCGTGAACAGGCCCAGGCCAGCACCAAGAGTAAGCCCACGCGCACCACGACTAAACAGACCCTCAAACAGGGCCATGGCCTCCTGTAGGGCCAGCAACAGCACCCCAGCAGTGACACAAAAAACCCATTGGCTGTCAAGGGCCAGGGTGACAAACAGCAGCAGGGGCAAAACGATCAGAGCCGTCAGGATACGTTGTTTGATCACGATTCTCCCAGGCGAGAAGTCGGCTCGAAGTCACCGGCCTGTCCGAAACGCCGGCTGCGGCGGGAAAAATCCGCCAGCGCCCGATCCAACGCCGCCACATCGAAATCCGGCCAGTAACAGGAACAGAAATACAGTTCAGTGTACGCCAGTTGCCACAACAGAAAATTGCTGATACGCATTTCGCCGCTGGTGCGGATCAGCAGGTCGGGATCAGGCATCGCTGCGGTATCGAGATAGGATGCCAGCAGGGTTTCATCGAGAGCCTCGGCAGAAATATCCTTGCGCCGAGCATCGGTGAGCAGGCGGCGGACGGCGCGCACCAGTTCGTCCCGCGCACCATAGGACAAAGCCAAGGTCAATACCATGCCGGGGTTGGTCGCAGTGCTGGCGACCTGCTGACGAACTCGCTGTGCCAGAGACGAAGGCAGGCGATCAAGATCGCCAATGACCTGCAGGCGAATACCCTGCTGCTGCAGCAGCGGCAGTTCGACATCCAGATAGTAGTCGAGCAGCCCCATCAGAGCGTCGACCTCTGTCATCGGCCGCTGCCAGTTCTCTGAACTGAAGGCATACAGGGTCAAATAGGCGATACCACGACGAGCGCATTCCTGCACCACGGTGCGGACCACCTTCACTCCCTGCTGGTGGCCGGCAATACGCGGCAACTGGCGCTGCTGCGCCCAACGGCCATTGCCGTCCATGATAATAGCCAGATGCTGTGGCAGACTCATAGCACCGCGCGTCATTTCGGGGAAAGGGGCACCTTTGGCATTGCCATCAGGAACACAAGCGGGAACCTCAGCCGGCGGGATCATACTGACAAGGTACTGACAAGGCTCAAGACAGCCGTTCCGGGCTGCTGGCGTCAAGCGCAGGCCTGCTTTTTAGACTCCCGGACACTAACACGCCGCGGGCTCAGCGGCAAGTCATGGCTGGTGCCACTAACGCCTAGACGAGCACAAACAGCAGCGCCGGGCTCCTGCCACTACGCTGCTGTTAATTTTCCAGGACAGGCGGTCTCTTCCGACAGGAAGATCAGACCTCCATCAGTTCCTTTTCCTTGGCAACAATGACTTCTTCACACAGATGGACATATTTGTCCGTCAGCTCCTGGATCAGCTTTTCACCGCGTTTGAGATCATCCTCGGTGATGTCCTTGTCCTTCTCCAGCTTTTTGAGAGCCTCATTAGCATCACGCCGGGCAGCGCGGATGCTGATCTTGGCATCCTCGGCTTTAGCCTTGATCACCTTGACCATCTCGCGCCGACGCTCCTCGTTCAGCGGCGGAATGACAATCCGCACCAACTCGCCATCCGAGGAAGGCGTCAGACCCAGATCCGACTTGAAAATCGCCTTTTCAATCTGGGGCAGCAGACTTTTTTCCCAAGGCTGAATGGTAATCATGCGGGGTTCCGGCACCACCAGAGTCCCCACCTGGTTGAGCGGCGTCGGCGTGCCATAATAATCCACCCGCACCTCATCAAGCAGATCGACCGACGCCCGTCCGGTGCGCACCTTGCGAAATTCACGCTTGAGGGCATCGATAGCCTTCTCCATGGCACTCTTGGCTTTTTTCTGCACATCCTGAATCATGATTGACCTCCCATGACAAGGGTTCCGATCTTCTCTCCCATGACCGCCTTTTTGATATTGCCCGGATGCGTCAGATTGAATACCAGAATGGGCAGCTGGTTATCCATACACAGGGAGGTCGCTGTTGCGTCCATCACCTGCAGGCCACGCTGCAACACATCCAGATAGGACAAGCGATCGAACTTGACGGCACTGGCATCCTTGGCCGGATCGGCATTGAAGACACCATCGACCTTGGTGGCCTTGAGAATAACTTCGGCACCGATTTCCATGGCCCGCAGGCTGGCCGCTGTATCGGTTGTGAAATAGGGATTACCGGTACCGGCGGCAAAGATCACCACCCGTCCCTTTTCCAGATGCCGCACGGCACGGCGGCGGATATAGGGTTCGGCGATTTCACGCATTTCGATGGCCGACTGTACTCGGGTGATGACTCCAACCTTTTCCAGCGCATCCTGCAGGGCCAGACTGTTCATCACCGTGGCCAGCATGCCCATGTAATCGGCACTGGCGCGATCCATGCCGGCCGACGAGGCCGCCAGCCCACGAAAGATATTGCCACCGCCGATCACCAGGGCCACCTGGACGCCCAGCTCGACCACCTCGCGCACCTCGTCGGCAATGCCATGAATCACCTTGGGATCGATGCCATAGCCGTGTTCACCGGCCAGGGCTTCGCCACTGAGTTTTAGCAGAATCTTGCTGTACTTCGGCCGGAGACTGTCGCTGCTCATAGGTTGCCTTTACCGGAAAGAGGCTCGATGAAATGGAGGAAGAGGCGGAAACCAGCAGGGTCAGGGCAGCATTACCGATTATCCGATGATGCTGCCCTGATCGACAAGCTGGCTACTTCTGCTGGGTCAGAGCGGCCACCTCGGCGGCAAAATCGTCATCACGCCGCTCCAGACCCTCGCCCAGCTGATAGCGGTCATAGCCGGTCAGGCTGACCGCGCTGCCAACCTCTTTAGCCAGGTTGGCCAACAAAGCACTGACACGAGTATCGGGGTCCATCACAAAGGCCTGTTCCAACAAGCAAACCTCGCCAAAGAACTTGTTGACCTGACCTTCAATGATCTTGTCGACAATGTTGGCCGGCTTGCCACTTTCGATGGCCTTGGTCCGCATGATGTCTTTTTCGCGCTCGACGACATCGGCCGGCACCTGCTCGCGGCACAGATACTGCGGATTGGCGGCGGCCACATGCATGGCCAGCTGCCGGGCAACATTCTGCACCGCCGCATTATCAGCCGATTCGGTCTGCAATTCAACCAGCACGCCGATCTTGCCGGCGCCATGGATGTAGGACTCCACCCGGCCCGCCGCGACGGCGCGACTGGCGAAACGACGGATGTTGATATTCTCACCGATGGTCGCAATCTGATGGACCTGTTCCTCACCGACATTGCGGTCGCTGCCAGGGAAGGGCAGTTCCAGCAACGCGGCAACATCCTGCGGCCGGTGCTGGAGGATGATCTCCGCCACGCCCTTGGCAAAGGCGCAAAAGGCGTCGTTCTTGGCCACGAAATCGGTTTCGGCGTTAACCTCGACGATCACACCCGCCGAACCGGCACCGGCAGCCACAATGGCGCCTTCGGCAGCAGCGCGGCCGGACTTCTTGGCCGCTGCGGAAAGCCCCTTCTTGCGCAGATAGTCGATGGCAGCTTCAAGATCGCCGCCCGTCTCGTTCAGCGCCTTTTTGCAGTCCATCATGCCCGCGCCGGTCTTGCTGCGCAGTTCCGCCACCATCGAAGCTGTAATCTGTGCCATCTGTCTCGTCTCCTGTTGTACGGCCGGAACGGGGCACGCTTGCCCCGGCTTCCGGCAAGAAAAAAATGCTCAAGCGAACATGAAAAAGCGACCAGCACGCCGGTCGCTTAAAAAGGTTTTTACAAGCCGCCGATCAGGCCTGCTGCGCAGCACCTTCGGCCGTCTTCTCCTGCTCCTGCTCGTCACGGCAGGCTGCCGCATCGTAGGCCTGACCGCCTTCAAGGCAGGCATCCGCCATGCTTGACACGAACAGTCGGATAGCGCGAATAGCGTCATCATTGCCGGGAATGATATAGTCGATCTCGTCCGGATCGCAATTGGTATCGACCACGGCAACCACCGGGATGCCAAGCTTTTTCGCCTCGCAGACGGCAATGGCTTCCTTTTTCGGATCGATCACGAACATGGCGCCAGGCAGTTTGCCCATGCCCTTGATGCCGCCAAGGTTTTTCTCCAGTTTGAGACGCTCGCGCTCGAGTTGCAGAACCTCTTTCTTGGTCAGCAACTCGAAGGTACCATCCTGCGCCATGGTTTCAATCTTCTTGAGCCGGTCAATACTGCCCTTGATGGTGGCGAAATTGGTCAACATACCACCAAGCCAACGATGGTTGACATAGTACTGGCCGCAGCGCTCGGCTTCCTCGCGGATGGCGTCCTGCGCCTGTTTCTTGGTACCAACAAACAGCACCGCGTCACCCTTCTCGATCACGCTCTTGACAAAGGCATAAGCGGTGCGGAAATAGCGCACGGTGCGCTGCAGATCGATAATGTAGATACCGTTACGGGCGCCAAAGATATAAGGCTTCATCTTCGGGTTCCAGCGCTTGGTCTGATGACCGAAATGAACGCCGGCTTCAAGCAGTTGTTTCATCGTGATTTTGCTGGACATGCTTTCCTCGCTTCGTTTGGAGTGGGTTTGAATCCTCCGCCTGGCCATAACCACAACCGGTCATCCACCCTTGAGTGAACACCCCACCGGCAGTGCGATCCAGGCGTGCGGGATAAAAAAGAAGTGAAACCGCGACTTCATAGCACAGCCGTCCGCCCACCTGCAAGTTAAAACCGAAGGAATCATTTACAATCCCCGTTGTCTGTACTACCATCGCCGGCCTATGCGAAACCTGCGAATCCACCGCTACCTGTTGCGTGAACTGCTGACCAGCCTGATGCTTGGCCTGGGCCTGTTTACCCTCGTCATCCTGTTGGGACGCCTGCTCAAACTGATGGAGCTGGTGGTCGACAGTCCTATCACGTTGACTGCCCTGCTGAGCCTGTTCGGCAGCCTGATGCCCTCCTTTCTGGTGATCACCCTGCCGCTGGCCTTTCTGCTGGCCGTGCTGTTACTGTTCGGTCGGCTCAGCGGCGACAGCGAACTGGTTGCTTTTCAAGCCGCCGGTATCGGTCTTTGGCGGCTGAGTTCTGGCGTGTTGCTGACCAGTCTGGTGGTTGCCCTGCTTACTGGCGGCCTGACGCTCTATGCCGAGCCGGCCGGTCAGGCCCACCTGCAGCGTCAGCTGCAGCAGCTGGCGCTTGAGGGCGTCACCTTGTCTCTCAAAGCCCAGCATTTCAGCCAGCCCCTGGCAGGCCTGACCCTGTATGCCGACCAGGTTGATCGCGCCAGCGGCCAGCTCAGCGGCATTTTTATCAGCGACGCCCGCAGCGGCCGTCAGCCACTGGTCGTGCTGGCCCGGCGCGGCCTGCTTCACAGCGACAGCAGCAGCGGTCATCTGCTGCTGCATCTGGAGCAAGGGGTTCTGCACCGCTCGGACGCTGAACGCTACCAGCTGCTGCGCTTTGCTCGCTACGACATCGACTTGTCACTGCGCCAGCCCGCCACAGACAGCGATGCTGAATCTGTCGACGTGCGCTACCAGAATCTGCCGCAACTGCTGGCCCGACTTCCGCAACTGCCGCCAGAAAAACAACGGAGCTGGCGCGCCGAACTGCACGAACGGCTCAGCCTGGCGTTGTGTCCGCCGGCCTTCGCCCTGCTCGGCATCGCCCTGGCGGTCCGCAACCAGCGCAGTTCACGCAGCGGCGGCTTCACCCTGGCTCTCTTGATTTTTCTGTTGTACTACCTGAGCCTTTCCGCCGCCAAGACACTGGCACTGGAGAAAAACTGGCCTCTTTTGGCCAGCCTATGGGCGCCAAACCTGCTGTTCTATCTGGCTGGAGGCCTGCTGTTTGGACGCGTCTGCCGTGAGCGGCCACTGCTGGGCCGCTGGCGCCGGCCGCGCTCCCTGACGCCGCCCCCCGCACGAAAGCCCGCGCCATGACCCTGATTCAACGCTATCTGCTGAGCCTGTTCGCCCGCGCTACGGGTCTGGCACTGGCTGCTTTCGGTGGTATCTATCTGTTGATCGATTTTTTCGAGAAGGTCGATGACTTTCTCGAACATCAGGCCCGTTTGCCGCTCTATCTTGCCTATTTTGCCAGCAAGCTGCCCCTGATCATCGCCCAGCTGTTTCCCCTGGCCCTGCTGCTGGGGGTCTTTCTGACCCTCGGTCAACTGGCGCGTTCCCAGGAGCTCACTGCCATGCGCGCCGGCGGCATCGGCCTGAAACGTCTGCTCGCCCCACTATTGCTGGCTACGGTGCTGCTGGCCGGCGGCCATTTCGCCCTGAGTGAATATCTGGTACCGGGCGGCGTCAAGCAAGCCAACTTCATCCTGCAGGTCGAGGTCAAGGGCAAAAGCGCCACCCCGACCCAGCGTGAAAACCTGTGGCTACGCAGTCCCACCAGCCTCTGCCACATTCAGCTGGCCCTGCCGGAACAAGCCCGGTTGCAGGGTCTGACCCTGTTTCTGGTTGACGATCAGCTACGCCTGCATGAGCGCATTGACGCGACCAGCGCCTCCTTCGTCGCCGGACAATGGCTGGCCAGCGGCGTTGTCAGCCGCCGATTCGATCCCGCCAGCGGCGGCCTGCTCGATGAGCGCCTGCTCGACCAGCTGATGTTGCCTATCGACTACCAACCCGCTGATTTTGCTGTCGAAAATGCCAAAACAGATGAACTCGACCTGGCCAGTCTGCGCCGGTTAAGTCACAAGATCGCCGCCCAGGGTCTCGATGCCGGCCGCTATCAGGTCGATTTCCACAGCCGCCTGGCAGCGCCTTTCACCTGCCTGATCATGGCACTGCTGGCCATCCCTTTTGCTTTGCAGAAATCACGCAATCTGCACCTGGCACTCGGCATCTCGATCAGCATCCTCATCGGCGCCGGGTATTTCGTGCTGCACTCCACCCTGCTGGCGCTCGGCTATGCCGGCCGGCTGCCACCCCTCGTCAGCGCCTGGGCCGCCAACCTGATCTTCCTGACCCTGGCCGGGCTGCTGATCCTGTCCACCCGCGACTAGCAACCGGCCCCGCAAACCACTAAAACAACCCAGGGGCGTCTGCCTTGCCGGCAGCGCCCCTGGGTTGTTTTAGTTCATGCGCGGATTCCAGAACAAACAGGTGGTTGAAAAACAGTCGGCAGTACCCATGGCTGGGCGACCAAAATCAATCATTGCTCCGTAATGGATTAATTTTGTGAGCAAGACGAAAAAACGCATTTACGGCTTGCGGCGTTGAAAAAGCCCCCGAGGATGACGTTTTCAACATCCGCTAATAGCGGTAATGCTCCGGCTTGTAAGGACCATCCAGCGGCAGGTCAAGATAGGCCGCCTGCTTGTCGGTCAGGCGGGTAAGCTTCGCTCCAAGCTTGGCCAGATGCAACCGCGCCACCTTTTCGTCAAGAATCTTCGGCAGCACATAAACCTGTTTGTCATAACGGGCATGATTCTGCCACAGCTCCATCTGCGCCAGCACCTGATTGGCAAAGCTATTGCTCATGACAAAGCTGGGGTGGCCGGTGGCACAACCCAGATTGACCAGCCGGCCTTTGGCCAGCAGGGTGATGCGTTTACCGTCGGGCCACTCGATCTGATCAACCTGCGGCTTGATTTCGTGCCACTTCAGGCGGGAATCGCCAATCAGGGAATCTACCTGAATTTCCGAGTCAAAGTGCCCGATATTGCAGACAATAGCCTGATCCTTCATCTGGTCCAGATGACTACGGGTAATGACATCGACATTGCCGGTGGTGGTTACAAAGATATCACCCCAGCGGCAGGCCTCGTCCATATCCACGACAGCGAAACCTTCCATGCATGCCTGCAGGGCGCAGATGGGATCAATCTCCGTCACACTTACCAGCGCCCCCATGCCACGGAAAGCCTGAGCGCAGCCCTTGCCGACATCACCATAACCGAGCACAACACAGCGCTTGCCAGCCACCATCACGTCCGTCGCCCGCTTGATGCCATCGATAAGGGATTCACGGCAGCCATAAAGATTGTCGAACTTGCTTTTGGTCACACTGTCGTTGACATTGAAGGCCGGGAACATCAGCTTGCCATCCCGCGCCATCTGATACAGGCGATGCACGCCGGTAGTGGTTTCTTCACTCACACCCATCAGGTTGCGCGCCAGTCGGCGCCAGTACTGCGGATCCTCCTGCAGGGTACGGTTAAGCAGGCGATCGACAATGGCCAGTTCCTCATGGCCGCTGCTGATTGCTGGCATCACACCAGAGGCCTCAAAGGCCTGCTCGCGCTCCACCCCGCGATGCACCAGCAGGGTGGCATCCCCGCCATCGTCGACAATCAGATTCGGCCCGTCGGGAAAGGACAGCGCCAACTTGGTAAACTCCCAGTACTCTTCGAGGGTTTCTCCCTTATAGGCGAACACCGGCACACCACTGGCGGCAATGGCGGCAGCGGCATGATCCTGAGTGGAAAAAATATTGCAGCTGGCCCAGCGCACCTCGGCACCCAGATCGACCAGGGTTTCGATCAATACCGCCGTCTGGATGGTCATGTGCAATGATCCGGCAATACGCGCACCCTTAAGAGGCTTGCTGCCACGGTACTCTTCACGTACGGCCATCAGGCCAGGCATTTCCGATTCGGCAATGGTGATTTCCTTACGCCCCCAGTCAGCCAGGGCCAGATCCCGGACATGATAGGCCGGTCGTTGAGTTGTCATGGGTGTCTCCCTTGGTTACAGGTGATGCCTGCCCGGACAGCCGGACAGGCCAGTAGATAAAAGCCCACAGGGCGCTGGCCAACCAGCACAGCAGAGCCAGCACCGTGGTGGTGGCCGGTGTCCGCGGTTGCCAGCAATCGGCGCTGGGGTGCCGACCGGTCAGCAGCCAGCGGGGATACCAGCCATAGCCAGCCAGTCGCTCCCCCCAGCGACACCAGAAAGCCCTCTGGGAAAAAAGCTGAGCCAGCGATGGAAGTGCCCCGTTGCCAGCGGTCTGCACCGCAGCAGTCGTATAACTGCCCAACCAGGGCCAGAGCCAGTCAGGGCGATCACTGGCAGCCAGCAAAAGCAGCATGGCATTACGCCAGCGCCGTCGCCAATAACCTTCGCGACGGTAACGACAGGCGCGGGTCTGAATTAAAGCCTCAAAACAGAACCAGCGGCCCTGACAACCGAGCCGCTGGGCCAGCTCGGCATCTTCCAGCACCGGCCAATCCTCGGCAAAGCCGCCCAGCCGCTGCCAGCAGGAGCGCTCAAGCATGAACCCCTGATCCCCCAGCACGGCACCGGGAGCCGCTATGGCCGCCTTGCGCGCCAGCTGGTGATAGCGCCAGCCCGGCTCATCGAAACTGAGGCGAAAACGGCCGGCCAGGGGCAGCGCAGGGTACTCCCGCCGCCACGCGCGATAAGCCGCCAGTGCCTGGCACAGCGCGGTGGCATCAGGCCAACGGCTGTCGGCATGCACAAAGAGCAACACGGCGGCCTGACTGTGGAGCGCCGCCCGGTTCAGCTGCGCGGCCCGGCCGCGGGCGCCACACACCAGACGGCAGGAATAGGGACAACGGACGGCAAAATGACGAATCAGCTGACAGCTAGCATCGCTGGAACCGCCATCACTGAACACCAGTTCCAGTGCCACCCCCTGCTGGCGCAGCACCTCATCGAACAAAACCGGCAGAACAACCGCCTCATTCCAGACCGGCACCAAAAGCGCCAGTTCGGGCGGCGCAGCAACCTTCATCAATACGTTCCTGACCCGGGAGGTACAGAAAAGGCGACCTTTGAGGGCCGCCTTGTCTGACTGGTAACCGTCGGCGGCCCGTCAGAGCCCGGCGCGGCTGCGCAGCGATTCGACGCGATCGGTCCGTTCCCAAGTGAAATCCGGCAACTCGCGACCAAAATGGCCGTAGGCGGCAGTCTGGCGATAAATCGGCCGCAGCAGATCGAGGGTACGGATGATGCCAGCTGGCCGCAGGTCGAACTCCTCCAGCACAATACGAGCGATTTCATTGGACGGAATGCGCCCGGTGCCGAAGGCGTTAACCATGACCGAAACCGGCTCGGCGACGCCAATGGCATAGGCCACCTGGACCTCACACTTGTCAGCCAGGCCGGCGGCGACCACATTCTTGGCAACGTAACGTCCCATGTAGGAGGCGCTACGGTCGACCTTGGACGGATCCTTGCCGGAAAAGGCCCCGCCACCATGGGAGCCCTGACCACCATAGGTGTCAACAATGATCTTGCGTCCGGTCAGGCCGCAGTCACCCATGGGGCCACCGATGACAAAGCGCCCCGTCGGATTCACAAAATATTTGGTCCCGCCATCGAGCAGCTGGGCCGGCAGTACCTTTTTGATCACCTCCTCCATCACAGCTTCCTCAATCTGGCGCTGAGAAACCTCGGGCGTATGCTGGGTGGAAAGCACTACGGCATCAATCCGCGTCGGCTTATCGTCAATATACTGGATGGAGACCTGTGACTTACTGTCTGGCCGCAGAAAATCGAGAATGCCTTCCTTGCGCACCTGGGCCAGCCGTTTGGTCAGTTCGTGGGCAAATACAATCGGCATCGGCATCAGCTGCGGTGTATCAATGCAGGCATAGCCGAACATCAAACCCTGATCGCCGGCGCCCTGCTCCAGATGCAGGCCCTGCCCCTCGGTCACGCCCTGGGAGATATCAGGTGACTGCCGATCAAGACTGGTCATCACGGCGCAGGTATCGGCATCGAATCCCATCTGCGAACTGACATAGCCGATTTCACGAATGGTCTGACGCACAACATCGGCGTGGTCGATACGGGCATGGGTGGTGATCTCACCGGCAAGCATGACCATGCCGGTGGTAATCAAGGTTTCACAGGCGACACGGGCTGTTTTATCCTGGGCCAGAATGGCATCGAGAATGGCGTCGGAGATCTGATCCGCCATCTTATCGGGATGGCCTTCACTGACGGATTCGGACGTGAACATGAAATCGGTCATTGGCATGGGCGCAAGTTCCTTTCTGTAGGGAAAATCAGACGGGGAGTATACGGGAACGGGCCGATGCCGGCAACAGCTTAATCGCGCCATCTCGCGAAGAAAAACGTCCCGGCAGCAACCAGCGGCAGTCCGGCCGGAATGGTCAAACAATAACTGGCCGGCGCACGATCCGACACCACCGCGACCTGGGTTTCAGCTGAAATCGCACGGGGACGGCAGCTGCTTGCACATGCTGATCAATCGCTGTCACGGCAGGCCGCCTGCTAATAATCCAGTTCCGGCACCGCCTCGGGGAAGGCACTCGCCAACTGCTGCTGCAGGCAGCGCAGTACATCAGCCGCCGTTTTCTGGCGCAGCAGGGTTTCACGCAAGACGCTGTTGCTGTGACTGTCCCATTGCCGCACCAGCTTTTTCACACGCGAAATACCACTGCTATTCATCGACAACTCACGATAACCCAACGCCAGCAATACAATACTGAACATGGGTTCTCCCGCCATTTCACCGCAGACACTCAGGCCAATACCGGCCTGATGAGCGGCGTCAGCCACCCGGGTGAGAGCACGCAGAATGGCCGGATGGAACGGTTCGTACAGGTAGGCGACATGTTCGTTACTGCGATCAACCGCCAGACAGTACTGAATCAAGTCATTGGTACCTATGGAGAAGAAATCGACCTCTTCGGCCAGAACATCCGCCAGAAAAACTGCTGAAGGGGTTTCCACCATGATACCGACGGGCAACCGGGCATCAAAGGGATGCCCCTCAAGACGCAGCTCCGCCATCACCTCATCGAGCAGGGCGCGACACTGGCGCACCTCAGACAAGCCGGAGATCATCGGGAACATCAGCCGCACCGGGCCCTCGGCCGAAGCGCGCAGGATGGCGCGCAACTGCTGTCGCAGCAGGCGCTGTTCCCATAGCGACAGACGGATAGAACGCAGCCCCATGGCCGGATTGGCCTCATCGGCCAGACAGATGCCGCTGGCAAACTTGTCACCACCGACATCCAGGGTACGGATGGTCACCGGATCGGGCCGGAAGCTGGCCAGAATCTGGCGATAAGCCTGCAGTTGTTCCTCCTCGTCCGGCGGCTGCTGCCGAGCCATGTACATAAATTCGGTGCGCAACAGCCCCACTCCTTCGGCACCATTGCGCCGTGCCGGTTCAGCCTCCTGTAAGAACTCCAGATTGGCCTGTAGGCGGATAGAGGCACCGTCGCGGGTACAGGCCGGTAAATCACGATAGACCTGTAATTGCTTCTGGTAAAACTCGTAGCGCCGCTTTTTTTCCAGGTACTGTCGCAGTGTTTCGGCCGTCGGATAGGCGATCAGCAGGCCACTGCTGCCGTCGATAATCACCGGTGCGCCAGCCGGCAGCTGCTGGGTAACACGTTCAAGGCCAACCACTGCGGGGATATCAAGAGAGCGAGCCAGAATGGCGGTATGGGAGGTACGACCTCCCAGGTCGGTCACGAAGGCGACCACCTGGACACGGTCAAGTTGACAGGTATCGGCGGGTGACAGATCGTGGGCAACAATGACCGAGCGGCGTTCCAGTCGGGCAACGCGCGGCTGCTCGTGACCCTGCAGGTTGCGCAAGATGCGTTCGCCCACCAACTCGACATCACTGCCACGCTCACGCAGGTATTCGTCCGCGATGCCTTCGAAGGTGCGCAGCAACTCCTGCAATACCTGTTTGAGCGCGCCGGCAGCGTTGATCTGCAGCTGACGAATACGCGCGATGGTCGCCTCATAAAGCAGGGGATCACGCAGAATCAACAGCTGGGTATCGATGATATGAAAGGGTTCCTGCTGACAGTTTTGTCGCAGTTGCTCCTGCACCTGTTCTAACTGAAGGCGGGTCAGTTCTACAGCCGCGCTGAAGGCAGCCACCTCGGCATCAAGATGCTCGGGTCCTATCTGCTGTTCCACCACGCTAATCCGCTGGCGGTCGAGCAGATAAACCTCACCAATGGCAATGCCGGGTGAGGCCGCTACCCCCTGCAAACAGAACTGCTCTTTAGTCTTCGCCGAACCGTTCACGAATCAGTGTCTCCAGCGCCGCCAGGGCCTCGTCGGCTTGCGGCCCTTCGGTGCGCACCTGAATGCGGGTCCCTTTGGGTGCGGCCAGCATCAAAATTCCCATGATACTTTTGCCGTTAACTTCAAAATCGTCCTTCTGCACGAACACTTCGGCCTTGAACTGACTGGCCAACTGAACAAACTGGGCCGCGGCACGGGCATGCAGTCCCAGGCGGTTGATGATTTCACATTCTTTTTCAGGCATGTTCACCTTCTTGGTCAAAAACCGGAATCAGCAGCAGGGCCTGGCTCTGTCCTGCCAACCACCAGGCGGCTTCAGTTGCCCCACTGCGACAAGGGAGGTACAGCTTCCGGCAAAAAAAGAATCAGCAGCAACAGCGCCAGCCACCACAGCAGCACAAGCGAAATCCCCCGGCGCAAAACCAGTGCCAGCAACGGAATCAGGGCAGCAAACAACAGCGGCACCAACCAGATCAGCAACCCGTTGGCAAGTTCGAGCTGATGCAGCAACAACGCGCAGCCCGCTCCCAACAACACCAGTGTTGCCTGCTTGCAACGAATTGCCAGATCGGCCAGACGCAGGTGCTGCAACAACATGACCACCTGATGCCCCCGTCCATAACCCTGCAGACTACCAAGCAGCCGCACCAACAGGGTCGGCAGAATAAAGCCGGCCAGAACCACCAGGGGCCAGCCCGGCCAGCCCAGCCAAGCCAGCAGCAAGGCGGCACAGAACACCAGCGGACGCAGACCGCCCCAGAACAACGCATCGCCAACGGCAGCAACCGGTGCCATGACCGCCCGCAGAAACGCCTCCGGCGCCATCAGGGTCGACTGACCCGAGAGGCGCTCTTCGTACAAACGCACCGCCGCCGCCAATACAGCTGGAGCCAGAAAAACATTGGTATTGAAATAACCAGCAAAGGGCTGCAAAGGTTCCTTCTGCTGAACCGTGGCCGGATAACGCAGCTGCCCGCGCAGCAGCCACAGACAGCCAAGCCCCTGGAAGGTCTTGTAATTCCAGCTCAATGGCAACAACAGGCTGGCAGCACTAAACCTTAACCAGCGCCCCAGGTCCTCGGGCAGAAGCCTCATGACAGTCTTGTCTCTCTTCAGCCCAGCAGCGCCAGCAGCAGGCTGGTCGCGGCAAAAGCACCAAAAAACAGCTGCGCGCCCCGCGGTACCGCTAGCTGCGGCACCAAGGCTGCGAGCCCGCACAGCAACAGGACTGTCGCCAACCGGCCATCGGGTACCAGCCTCAGCCAGACCAGCATCTCGCCCAGAAGCCAGGCGGTCAGCAGCCCCAGCAGCAACAGCAATGTAAAACTGCACAGACTGGCAAGAGCGAACAACACCGCGCCCCAGCCGTGGCAACGCAGCGCCGCATGTACCTGCCCAACAGCCAGGCAGTCCTGGGCCCGCTGCGCCAGACGGCCGTTGCAATGGCGGGCGAGAATATCGGGGCAGCGCCCCAAGGGGGCCAGACTGGCACAGAGCAATGCCAGCAGTGCCTGGCTGACAGGATCGGCCAGCGGAAAACTGACCAGGGAACCGGCATGAAGACTCACAGCAGCCAGCGTCGCCTGGGTATCGTCGGGAGCAACGGTGGCACCGACTGGCAAACGCAGCAGCCAAACGGGCTCAAGCAGCATACCGATCAGCAACCCGGCTTGCCAGTTCCCGACAATCAGACCTGCCACTGGGCCACACAACAACGGCCGGCACAGCTGCAACTGGGCCAGAGCCGTGCGATCAAGACCGGCCAGCACCGCCAGCCCCAGCATCAGGCTCCATTGCAGCACCGACATAGCCCTAGTCTCCCAGACAGTGGCACTGGCGGTTCCAGCGTCGAACCCGGTCGGTGGGAATGCACTGCGCCTGCACCGCCACACCAAGCTGCGACAAGCGATCAAACACCGCCATATCGGCTTCGTCCACCGCCAGGGTACAGGACAGGCACTGTTTGCCAGTCATCAGATGCATATTGCCCAAATTAAGTTCAGAAAAATGCAATCCCTGCTCGTAAGCCTGCAGGGCGTCCTGGGGCGTGGCGAACAGAATCAGCAGATTGTGATGATGCTCCAGGTGGCGTTGCACCAGGGCCGCCACCTGACTTTGGGAACAGATTTCAACTCGCAAATGCTGCGGCACCACCGCCAGCATCAGTTGGCTGCGAAACGGGTCGGCGGCCACCGTATCATCGACTACCACCAGGTAATCCGCCCGCACAAAAGGGACCCAGGCCTCCAGCACCTGACCATGAATCAGACGGTTATCAACCCGCGCCAGCACCAGCGCCATCCGTCACTCCCTGCGCCGCAGCACCGTACGGGTGCTGACAATGGCCTCACGGCCGTAACCCGCCAAATAATCAGCCAGCGCCTCAATCTCCATGTCCCCACGACAGGAGGCACACTTGAGCAACATCGGCAAATTGACACCATTGAGGATTTCCATCCGGCGCAACGGCAGATGACGGGCGGCCAGATTAGCGGGCGTGCCACCGAACATGTCCGTCAGCACCAGCACCCCTGCACCGCCGTCGCCAAGTTGCGTCAACAGCGTTTCAAAGCGCCGTTCCAGTTCGGCACTGTCGAGCCCGCGTTCAACCCCCAGCGCCGCCGCGGCCGGCAGCGGCCCGACGATGGTTGCAGCGGTATCGAGCAGGGATTGGGCCAGGGTACCATGGGTGATCACCAGCAATCCGATCATCCGTCCTCCTTGACCAGATCACGATGCACCAGACGCACGGTTGTCCCCTGCTCGGCCAGACATCTGTGCAACTCCTCAACCAGGGCGACACTGCGATGGCGACCGCCGGTACAGCCAATGGCCACCGTCAGGTAGCTCTTGCCCTCCTGCCGGTAATGCGGCAGCAAAAAACCCAGATAGTCGCGCGTGCGCTCAACAAAGGCCCGGCACAGGGGCTGCTGCAGCACAAATTCCCGCACCGGCGCGTCACGACCGGAAAAGGGCCGCAACTGGGGTTCATAATAGGGATTGGGCAGAAAACGCACGTCGATCACCAGATCGGCCTCAAGAGGCAGACCATAGCGAAAACCAAAGGATTCCAGGCGGACCATCAGAGGCACGGCCCGCTCGGCATGACCATGCAACTGGCGCAATACCGCGGCACGCAGTTCATGAACGGTCAGAGCACTGGTATCGAACACCACCGTGGCCTGGCGGCGTAAGGGCTGCAACATACTGCGTTCCCGCTCCAGCGCGGCCGGCAGCCCCTCACTGCCGCTCAGGGGATGGCGGCGGCGGGTTTCGGAAAAACGCCGCAACAGCACCTCGTCGCCGGCATCAAAAAAATAGACCTCCAGCACATAACCGGCCTGCTTCACCGCCGCCAGACCAGTGCCGGCGCCATCCATGAACTGAGGATTGCGCACATCCATCACCAGCGCTACCCCAACTTGGTGCGAAGCACCACCCTCCTGCTGCAACTGGAGAAACTGGGGCAACAACGCCAGCGGAAAATTGTCGATGACAGAAAAACCCTCATCTTCCAGCACCCGCGCCGCTGTCGATTTGCCACTGCCGGAGAGCCCGGTGATCACAATGAAACGCATCCCTTACTCCAGACTGTCACCGATAATCAGATGGGAATGCAGCTGGGCCATTTCGGCCATGCGTTTTTCCAGCCGGTCCTGGAACTCCCGTGCGCTGTTGTAGCCCATTTCCTTAAGGAGTTGGTTGCGGGCTGCCACCTCTATCAGTGTCGAGATGTTGCGACCGGGACAGACCGGTATCTTCAACAGCGGAATACGGATGTCGAGCAGCTCGTAAAACTGCTCATCAAGCCCCAGTCTGTCGTAGCTGGCACCTTCCTGCCATTCCAGCAGTTCGATGGCCAGATCGATCTTTTTACGCTCGCGAATGGCGGCGACACCAAACAGATGTTTGATATTGATGATGCCCAGACCACGCACCTCCATGTGGTAGTGCAGCAGATCACTGCCTTCGCCAAACAACACAGCCGGCAGTTTGGTGCGCACCCGCACCACATCGTCGGCCACCAGGCGATGACCACGCAACACCAGATCAAGGGCGCATTCGCTCTTGCCGATGCCGCTTTGGCCCACCAGCAACACGCCAACACCGAAGACATCGACCAGCACACCATGGACGCTGGTCGAGGGCAACAACCGCTCTTCGAGAAAACGGCTGATCAGGGAGATAAACGCCGAGCTTTTCATCTCGGTACGCAACAGGGGGATGGAATAGCGGGCGGTCTTTTCCAGCAAAACCGGCGGTGCCATCTGCCCCTTGGTAATGACAAAACAGGAAAAACCCAGGGCACACAGCTGCTCAACATTGCTCTCGGCAACCTCGGGCGAGAGTTTTTCCAGGTAGCTCAGTTCGGTGGAACCAAGGATCTGCAACCGATTCGGGTGCAGGTAGTTGTAATGGCCAGCCAGCGCCAGACCCGGCTTCTGAATGCGGTGGGAGGCAATATTCTTGTCCAACCCGTCGAAGCCGGAGAGCACCTCCAGCTCCAGGCCGGTATCCTCCTCCTCCAGCAACGACCGCACCGTCAGCTGTGCCATGATTCCGCTCCCCTTGCCGCTGCGACGTCCTAGGCCGGATCGCCGGTGCGGATGATTTCGTACAATTCCGCGGCGTCGCGGGCCGCCATCAGCTGCGCACGCACCTGCGCGTCCTTGAGCAATTTGGAAATACGCGCCAGGGTTTTCAGGTGAATACTGACCGAATCCTCCGGTGCCAGCAGCAGAAAAAACAGATGCGCCGGTTTGCCATCCATCGAGTCGAAATCAACCCCGGCGCGGCTGCGACCGAAAGCCAGCAAAAGGCGATCGACCGTTTTCAGCTTACCGTGGGGGATCGCCACCCCCTCGCCGATACCGGTGCTGCCAAGCCGTTCACGCTCCCGCAATACCTGCAGAACCGCCTCACGGCCAAGTGCGGGCGCGGCACGCAACAGCACCTCGGTCATCTGCTCCAGGGCCTGGTCCTTGCCCCGGCAACTGAGGTCGGCTTCAACAGCCACCGGGTCGAGCAATTCAACAATACGCATGGCTCATCTACAGAAAAAACGGGCTCCGGCACGCATCGTCCAGAGCCCGTGAGAAACAGATTACTTCTGGGGAACAATCAGGCCATAGTTGCCGTCCGCACGACGATAAATGACATTCACCTCTTCGGTGGCATCGTCGGTAAACACCAGAAAATCCTTGTGCATCAGATCCATCTGCATGACCGCCTCGTCGACGGACATGGGCTTGACAGAAAAGCTGCTGGTTTTGACCACACGCGGCTCGCCGCTGAAATCGTCGATGCTGGCCGCCTCGATAATGCTTTTGGTAACGTCACGGCTCTTGCCCTTGCGCGGCGTATGACTTTTCAGCTTTTCCTTGTAACGTTTGAGCTGGCGTTCGATTTTATCAACCACGGCATCAAGGGCGGCATACATGTCGTCAGTGACCTCGGCCGAAGCCTTGATCGTGATCCCTTTGGCCACCAGGGTCACCTCGGCATTGTGACGGATCTTCTTCTCCACCGTCAGCACAACCTGCGCATCGATGGGTTCATCGATGTACTTGTGAACACGGCCAAGCTTTTCCTCCGCATAGCTGCGCAGGGCATCACTGGAATCCATATGCCGGAACGTGACGGCAATCTGCATAAGGTCAACCTCCTGTCGGGCTTCCCGCAAGGGAAGATTAAAATAAGCGCCTACGCGCCGTTGATGAACGAATTCCCAGCATTTCCCGGTATTTTGTAACAGTTCGGCGGGCGATGTCAATTCCGTCGGCTCTGAGCAGCTCAACGATTTTCTGATCTGAATACGGCTTTTTCGGATTCTCGGCCGCAACCAGGTCGCGAATCCGGCATTTGACCGCCTCTGAAGCAATGGTATCGCCTTCGTCGGTATTGATACTGCTGTTGAAAAAATATTTCAGCTCAAACAGCCCTTGGGGGGTTTGAACGTATTTATTGGTGGTTACCCGGCTGATGGTCGACTCGTGCATCTCGACATCCTCGGCCACATCGCGCAACACCAGCGGCTTGAGATAACTGATGCCATGATCGAAAAAATCCCGCTGGAACTTGACGATACTTTTAGTCACACGGTAGATGGTGCGCTGACGCTGGTGAATACTTTTGATCAGCCACAGGGCACCACGCATCTTCTCCTGAATATACTCGTTGGTCTGCGCGTCAATCTGCTTGCCCGACAGATTGGCATAATAGGAGCTGATCCGCAGATTGGCCAAACCATCGTCATTCAGCGACACCAGGTACTCATCACCCACCTTATGAACGAAAATATCCGGAGTGATGTAGTGCACATCGCCACCGCCGAATTGACTGCCCGGTTGCGGATCGAGGGTGGCCAACAAACGAGCAGCATCAAGCACCTCTTCGACACTAACCCGGCACTGACGAGCAATGGCGCTATAACGGCGTTCCTCCAACTCACGAGCGTGACGACAGATGATGCGCTCGGCCAGGGAATCCTTCAGTCCCAGTGCCCGCAACTGCAACTGCAAACACTCAGCCAGATTGCGGGCAGCCACGCCTGGCGGATCGAACTGCTGCACCACGGCCAGCACCTGCTCCACCTGATGCAGTTCCGCCTGACACTGAGCCGCCAACTCATCAAGAGAGCAGCGCAGGTAGCCATTGTCATCAAGGTTACCGATCAATACCAGACCAATCTGCTGCAATGCGTCCGGCAGACGCGACAGCTTGAGCTGCCACTGCAGATGATCACACAGAGTGGTCTTGGTCGTCAGCAGGTTTTCATAAGACGGATAATCGTCATCGTCAAAATTCTCCGTCATACTGCCACCCTGGCTGAAGCCTTGCAGGTAGCTTTGCCAGTCATCGATCTGGGCCAGGCCGTCAGCTTCGCTGACCTCGCGGGTAGTTTCGGCCGCAGCCGCCTCTTCAGCGGCGCTTACCGCCTCGCCAACCACCGGCGTCTCGTCGCCACGGACGTCATCGTTGTCCTGCTGCTGACCGATTTCCAGTACCGGATTCTCTTCGAGTTCCTGGTTGACCACCTCCTCAAGCTCCAGCCGCGACATCTGCAGCAGCTTGATTGCCTGCTGCAGCTGCGGTGTCATGATCAGCTGCTGACTGAGTTTGAGTTGCTGACGCAGTTCGATGGCCATGGCGCTCCCTTGTTTACCCTCAGCCGGTCCAGGCCGGCGCAGCAAAGCCCATACAGAGCTCCTGCCACCATCCTAGTACGGCACCGCAACTTTTCACAGTCGGAAATCCTGGCCCAGATAGATTTCGCGGGCCCGGTCACTGGCGGCAATCTGCGCGGGCGTTCCCTGTTCCAGCACCGTGCCGGCGCTGAGGATGCAGGCCCGATCACAAACCCCGAGGGTTTCGCGCACATTGTGATCGGAGATCAGCACACCAATTCCACGGCTTTTCAGCCCGGCAATCAGAATCTGGATATCGTTGACAGCCAGCGGATCGATCCCGGCAAAGGGCTCATCGAGCAAAATAAAACGCGGGTCGATTACCAGTGCGCGCGCGATTTCCGTACGTCTTCGCTCACCACCCGACAGCGCGTACCCGTAACTGTCGGCAACCTGCTCCAGGCGGAACTCGCTCAGCAAGGCTTCAAGACGCTGCTGACGCTGCTGGCGATCGGCCACATGATATTCCAGAATGGCCAGCAGGTTCTGCCGCACCGTCATTTTGCGGAAAACCGAGGCTTCCTGCGGCAGATAAGCGACCCCGGCCAAGGCCCGGCGGTACATGGGCCAGTCGGTCATGTCCTGTTCATCCAGCAGGATACGCCCCTGATCGGGTCGTACCAGCCCGACAATCATGTAGAACGAGGTGGTTTTCCCCGCCCCGTTGGGCCCGAGCAGACCGACCACCTCGCCACTATGGAGGCACAGATCGACAGCCTGCACCACGCAGCGCCGGCGATAACACTTGTGCAGACCCTCGGCCCGCAGACAGCTGCGCGACGGCGAAACCGGCATCAGGAGGCGTCCCCGTGCTCCGGCACGAAGAGGGCCCGTACCCGTTGCTGGCTGCCTCCTTCCACCTGGCTGCGCCGCTCGTTGAGGTAGAGGCGGATGGTTTCGCCGGCCACCTCGTTTTCGCCCTGCACCACACGCGGGGCACCGCCAAGCTCAATGCGGGCCTCGGCAACAAAGAACTCGGCCCGTTCCCCATAAGCCACCCGATCAAGTTGCACAATCCGCACAGCCCCTTCAGCCAGTACCCGTTCGATCTGGCGCTTGCTGCCCTGCTGCTGATAGAACACCGTCAGCTTGTCGGCATAAATCGTCGCCTGATCCTGCCGTGCCTGCACCTGACCACTGAACACAAACAGACCGCGCACATCATCGACCTGCAGCTGATTGGCCACCACCTGCACCGGCAAACCGCTATCATGCTGAATCTGGCCCTCTTGTGCCGCCCAGCCGGGCCCGGCCAGCAATCCCAGCAAAACAACCGCCACCAGCCAAAACCGCCGTCGCACAGATTTTCCGCTTCCCATTCGCCCTATCTCCTTGCCTCTTAAGGGCGGGGAACCAGCGTCGCCCGCACCGTCTGTTGCAAGTGTAACTGGCGCTGCGCCAGATCGTAACGCAAACCGCTGCCACTCAATTGCAGTTGCGGCCCACTCAGTTCCACCGCCGCATCGCTGGACAGCTGCCCCTCACTACCAAGCTTGCCTTCAAAGATCAACCGGTCACAGCGTACCCGGTAGCCGTCCGGGCGGGTCAGTTCCACCGCGCCTTCCAGCGTGATCCGCTGTTCGTTCGGCCAGGCCGTGCCGTTTTGCGCCACAAGCCGCAGGATACCGTCGGCCCGCGGCAGAGTCAGTGTCACCGGCTGCAATTCCACCCGGTCCTGCTCCAGCTGGTACAGGGCCGTCTCGCCTTCGAGACTCCAGAAGGTCCGGCCATCACGGATTTCACTGTACTGGAAATGCTGCAGAGCGGCATCGGCCAGGATTTCTCCCTGTTCGACAGGATCAGACAGTGGCGGCACCCGGCGGCCAAGCAGCACCGTCACCAGGGTCGCGCCACAGAGCACAATAAACAGCCACAGCAGCACAAGCCGGACCCGTTGGCGCACCATGGCAGACTACTCCGCGACCTCGGCAAAATAGCGCGCCGTCACCTCGCCCCAGCAGCCGGACTGTTTCAGCAGCAGATCGCAGATTTCGCGCACGGCACCAGCGCCCCCCGGTCGACGGGTGACGTAATCGACATAGGGGAACAGCTCCTCGACCGCATCGGCCACAGTGAAGGCACAACCCACCTGCCGCAAAACCGGCAGATCGATCAGGTCGTCACCGGCATAGGCCACCTGCTCCGGCCGCAAACCGGTCTGCTGCAAAATCCGCCTGAAAGGTTCCAGCTTGTTCTTGGCCCCCTGAAACACCAGCTCGATACCCAGTTCGCGGGCCCGCAGGGCCACCACCTCCGACTGCCGGCCGGTAATGATGCCGACCTGAATGCCGGCCCGTTGCAGCAGTTTCAACCCATGCCCGTCACGCACATGGAACTGCTTGGTCTCCACGCCGTTATGGTCGTAGATGATGCGGCCATCGGTCAGTACGCCATCAACATCAAGCAGCAGCAGGCGGATGTTGCGCATACGTTCACGGATCATCAGACAACTCCCGCCTTGAGCAGATCGTGCAGATGCAGAATGCCGACCGGCCGCCGATCATCCGGCTGATCAAATACAAACAGTGAGGTAATCTGGTATTGTTCCATATGCTGCAAGGCCTTGGCCGCCAGATTGTCGCGCAGAATCCTTTTGGGCTGCCGACTCATGACCTGCTCCATGGTTTTCTCCAGGCAGCTCAGACTGTCCCTGAGACAGCGGCGCAGATCGCCATCGGTAAAAACACCAACCAGCGCGCCCACATCATCAATCACGCCGGTCACGCCCAGTTTTTTACTGGTGATCTCAAACAGCGCCTCCTGCACCGGAGTCTGCAGCCCCACCAGCGGGATGGCCTCACCGCTGTGCATCAGATCCTCCACCCGCAGCAGCAACCTCTTGCCCAGGGTACCGCCAGGATGAAACAGGGCGAAATCCTCCGGCTTGAAATCGTGCAGCTTCAGCAGCGCCACCGCCAGAGCATCACCCATGGCCAGGGTAGCGGTCGTGCTGGCCGTCGGTGCCAGCCCCAACGGACAGGCTTCACGCTCGACGGAGATATCGAGCGTCACATCGCCGGCGCGACCCAGGCTGCTGGCAGGATTACCGGTCATGGCCACCAGTTTCAGGCCCAAGCGTTTGATTACCGGCAGAATGCGGACGATTTCCTCGGTTTCGCCCGAATTCGATACCGCCACCACCACATCACCCTTCATCAGCATACCAAGGTCACCATGAATACCCTCGGCCGGATGAAGGAAAAAGGCCGGCGTGCCTGTCGAAGCCATGGTAGCGGCGATTTTCTGACAGATCAGCCCCGATTTGCCCATGCCGGTGATGACCACCCGCCCTTCACAGGCAGCAAGCAGCTCCACCGCTCGGCAGAAGCTCTCACCGATACGCTGCTGCAGGGCCAGCACGGCCTGTGCCTCGATGCGCAGGGTGTCGCAGGCATTGGTGATCAGCTCATCCCAGGCCATCATAGGCGCTTCACCAGCGCGTCAATCTCCAGCAGTGGCGCCAGTAAGCGCGGAAGATCGCGCAGATAAAGCGAATTTGGCCCGTCGCAGCGGGCGCAGTCGGGATCTTCGTACACCTCCCAGAACAGGCCATCGATCCCCGTGGCCACGGCCGCACGCGACAGAGCGCCAACATAGTCGCGCTGACCGCCGGAACTGCCATCATTGCCGCCCGGCAACTGCACCGCATGGGTGGCATCGAAGACCACGGGATAACCTAGCTGACGCATGATCAGAAGCGACCGCATATCCACCACCAGATTGTTATAACCAAAACTGGCACCCCGTTCCGTCAGAACAATCTGCTCATTACCGGTAGAGGCCAGCTTGCCCACCACATGCTTCATATCCCAGGGCGCCTGAAACTGCCCCTTCTTAACATTGACCACCTTGCCGCTGCGACCAGCCCGCACCAGCAAATCGGTCTGACGGCACAAAAAAGCCGGAATTTGAATCACATCCAGCACCTGTTCAGCACTATCGATCTGGCTGACCTCGTGCACATCCGACAGCACCGGCAAACCGAAGCGCTCCTTGACCTGCGCCAGGATGCGAAGCCCCTCTTCCAGACCGGGACCGCGATAGGCGTTCACCGAGGTGCGATTGGCCTTATCGTAGGAACCTTTGAAGATCAGCGGAATCCCCAAGCGCCCGCATTGCTCCTGCAGCGTCTCGGCGATACGACAGGCGGTATCGAGGTCCTCCAGCACACAGGGGCCGGCAATCAGCACCATCGGCCGGTTGCCGCCAAGGGTCAGCGATCCCACCTGCACAGGCGCGGGCGTGCTCATGACTTGCCTCCGCGACTGCGAGCCAGACAGGCACCGACAAAGGACTCGAACAACGGATGCGGCTCCATCGGCCGCGACCGGAACTCCGGATGAAACTGGCAGGCCAGAAACCAGCTATGGTCCGGCAGTTCGACAATCTCGACCAGGTCGTTTTCCGGGTTCAGGCCGGAGATCCGCAATCCGCCCTGCTGCAGTTGTTCACGATAGCTGTTATTGAATTCGTAGCGGTGACGATGGCGTTCGAAGATGGTTTTCTGGCCATAGATACGGCGCGCCAGGCTGTCCTCCGCCAGATCACACTGGTAGGCACCTAGCCGCATGGTACCGCCCTTGCCCGTCACCCGCTTTTGCTCCTCCATGATGTGGATCACCGGATTCTTGGCCTCGACGCGAAACTCGGCCGAATAGCTGTCTTCAAGTTTGCAGACATTGCGGGCAAACTCCACCACGGCCATCTGCATGCCAAGACAGATACCAAAAAACGGCAGATTGTTCTCGCGCGCATAGCGAATGGCCGCCGTCTTGCCCTCGCTGCCCCGTTCGCCGAAACCTCCCGGCACCAGAATCCCCTGCACATCGGCAAAGATATCTCCGATGCCATGACGCTCCAGTGCCTCGGAATCGACATACTTCAGCTCGACCCGGCAGTCATTGGCGATGCCGCCGTGAATCAACGCCTCGGCCAGCGATTTGTAGCTTTCGGTCAGTTCGACGTACTTGCCAACGATGGCAATGCTGGTGCGACCGGCCGGCTCCTTGATGCGCCGGACAATCTCCTTCCACGGATTCAGATCCGGCGCCTTGGTCCAGATGTTAAGCCCGTCGACGATACGCTCATCGAGCCCCTGATCGTGATAGACCACCGGCACCTCGTAGATAGAGGCAACATCGCGTGCGGTGATAACGGCCTCTTCGCGCACATTGCAGAACAGGGCGATCTTGCTCTTCATGTCGCGCGGTATCTCGCGATCACAACGACACAGCAGAATGTCCGGCTGAATGCCGATTTCGCGCAATTCCTTGACACTGTGCTGAGTCGGCTTGGTTTTGAGCTCGCCGGCACTGGCCAGATAGGGTACCAGGGTCAGGTGAATATAGAGCACATTTTCCGAACCCAAATCCGTCCGGAACTGGCGAATGGCCTCAAGAAACGGGAGCGATTCGATATCGCCAACGGTACCGCCCACCTCGACGATGGCCAGATCGACATCCTGGGCGTTGTCGATGATCTTGCTCTTGATTTCGTTGGTAATGTGCGGAATCACCTGCACCGTACCGCCCAGGTAATCGCCACGGCGTTCCTTGCGGATAACGCTGTCGTAAACCTGACCAGTGGTAAAGTTTGATTTGCGTGACAACCGGGCAGAGGTGTAACGCTCGTAATGCCCTAGATCCAGGTCGGTTTCGGCACCATCGTCCGTGACAAAAACCTCGCCGTGCTGGAACGGGCTCATGGTGCCAGGATCAACATTAATATAAGGATCCATTTTCTGCATGGATACCCGCAGGCCGCGCGCTTCCATCAGGGCGCCGATGGCGGCAGCCGCCAGACCCTTGCCAAGGGACGACACCACTCCGCCGGTTACGAACAGAAATTTTGTTTTCATCACCAGGTTCTCCCGTCTGCCACCATCATGAAAGCGGCCCTGAAGCCGCCTCTTTCGCACAAAGGGTCAAACATACCCGCAAACACGGTAAAATAAAAGCGCCAAAGACCGGCCGTCATCCTCCTCAACCCTGTCGGGCCTGCTCCTCTCGCAACAGCTGCCGTACGCGATCGAGATCCTCCGGTGTATCCACCCCCAAACTGACACAGGTCGTGCGAGCAACATAGATCCGCTCCCCCTGCTCCAGCACCCGCAACTGCTCAAGCTTTTCAACCTGCTCCAACGGCGTTGGTGCCAGATCGGCATAACGCAGCAGAAAATCCCGGCGGTAGACGTACAGGCCGACATGTCGCCCCAGCGCCGGTGCCGCCGCCGCGGCCAGCTGCGTGGGCGCGTCACGTTGCCAGGGTATGGGTGCGCGGGAAAAATACAGGGCGAACCCCCGGCGATCCGTCACCACCTTGACGACATTGGGGTTAAAAAGTTCTTCAGCCGTATGCAACGGGGCCATCAGGGTTCCCATGGTAATCGTTTCATCTGCCAGCAAAGGCGCAATGGCCTCGTCAATCATGGCCGGATCAATCAGCGGTTCATCCCCCTGCACGTTGACAATCAGCTGGGCATCCAGGGTTGCCGCCACCTCGGCCAGACGGTCGGTACCGGTTTCATGATCGGCTCGGGTCATTACCACCTCACCGCCAAACGCACGCACGGCAACGGCAATGCGCTCATCGTCAGTAGCCACCAGCACCCGCTGCACCAGGCGGGCCGAGGCCGTGCGGCGGTAAACCCGCTCGATCATGGTCTGACCAAGGATATCGGCCAGAGGCTTGCCCGGAAAACGCGTCGAAGCATAACGCGCCGGCAGAATGGCAACAACGCTCACAGAGAACTCCAGGGGATAGCAGGGAAGAAAAAGACGCTCAGCGGGTCTGGCATTTGGGGCATAGACCGTAGAGTTCCAGCCGCTGGTGATTGAGATGAAACTGGTGCGCCGACGCCACCTGCTGCAGCAGCTGCTCGATGCGTTCATCCTCGAATTCGACAATCTGGCCGCAACTTTCGCAGATCAGATGATAGTGGTGGTCTTCGCTGGTGCTTGGCTCGTAACGCGTCTGGCGGTCGCCGAAATGACGCTGGGCAGCGATGCCACATTCGGCCAGCAACTTCATGGTGCGATACACCGTGGCGTAGCCGATATTGGGATGCTCCTTGCGCAGGCGCAAATAGAGTTCCTCGGCAGACAGATGTGACGGCGACTGCAGAAAGGCTTCGAGAATTATCTCGCGCTGTCGCGTCACCTTCAGGTTGTGCTTGGCCAGATATTCACAGAACTGTTTTTTAACCGCCCCCATCAATCCCCCTCCGCAACAGCAGCATTCAAACCGCCTGACAAGCTAACAAAAGCTGTGCAGAGCGTCAAGAAAAGGCGCGGTCGCCTTCGGGCGCCGAACTGCAGCCCGGCCCGGATATCTGGCTTCTTCCCCCGGTTTGCGGCGTTACCATGATCTGTGTGCTGATCCGCTCCTTCAGGGCCGGCACATGCGAAATGACACCGATCAGCTTGCCGTCCTGCTGCAGGCCCGCAAGGGTTTCCAGAGCGGTGTCAAGGGCTTCCTCGTCCAGGGTGCCAAAGCCTTCATCCAGGAACAGCGAATCCACCCGGACGTTCTTGCTGGCCATATGGGACAAACCCAGAGCCAGAGACAGGCTGACGATAAAGCTCTCGCCGCCGGAAAGGTTCTTGGTGGAGCGGATCTCTCCAGCCTGGTAGTTGTCGACCACGTTGAGTTCCAGGGGCTGAGCGTCGTCGCGGACAAGCAGGTAGCGATCAGACATTTTCTGCAACTGCCGGTTGGCATGACCAACCATCATTTCAAAGGTCAGCCCCTGGGCAAAATTGCGGTACTTCTTGCCGTCCGCTGAGCCGATCAATGCGTGCAGGTTTTCCCACCTGCGGCACTCTTTTTTCTGGGCCTCGATAGCTGCCTGTTTTTCTTTTATCCGCTCTTTTGCAGCCGTATTCTCACTGAGCTTGTGCTTGAGACCGGCAATGGTGTCACGCAGCTCTTTCAGGGCTTCCTCGTGTTCCTTGAGTTGGGGCTCAAGCTCTTCCAGCGACTTGTCGGTGATCTTGCGGGCCATCTCCGTGGCCAGGCGCGTATCCCGATCCTTCTGTCTGGCTTTCAGGTCTGCCTGACGCTCATCCAGATCCTTGGCCGTAGCCGTCAACTCGGCCCGACCTTCAGAAGGCAATATGGCCGCCAGGAACTGTTCTTCATCTGAAAAGCCAAGGGGCGCGAGTGCTGCGGTGAAATCATTTTCCAGCTTAGTCAGTTCGGGTTCCCGCCCTTCGATGCGTTTCTTCAGAGATTCGACGTGGGCCTTCGCGGTATTCCAGTTTTGCTGGAGCTTACTGTGCCGTTCTCTGGCCTGCTTTTCGGCGCCTTCGGCAGCAGAAACAGCCTTGTTCAAACGGCGCTCCTCATCGTCGGGATTCTTGTCGCCGTACAGTCCATCACGCTCTTCACTGACCGTGGCGAGTTCCTTTTTCAAGGCACCCAGGCGTTCCAGCTTTTCGGCCAGGGCGGTGCTTTGCGTTTCGATAACCGCATCCAGCCGCTTCACCTCGCTGTCGATGTCGGCAATCTGTTTCTCGATGTCCGCCTTGTTCTTGACCTGGGCCTGCCACGCCTTCAGCCGCTTCTTAAGTGATTCTACCAGTGATGAAATGTCCGTTTCAGGGATGTCCGCAATGCCAAGCGGCTGAAGTTTGGTCGTAACGGCCTGCCTGCGTTCGGCAAAATCGGCACGCAGTTTCACCAGGCCGTCCCTCTCCTCGGCCTGGGCTTTCTCGGCAGCCTTCTTGTCATGAGCCGCTGCTGACTCCAGCTTTTCAGCCTCCGTCAGGTTGTTGCGGGCCAGGCTTTCAGTTTTTTCGAGTTTCCTGATGGCGGCTTCCTGATCCTCGGCTTTGCTGATCAGCCTGGTCAGGGAATCGATCTTCTTTTCGGTTTCATCGGCAACAGGGACATTCCCCTCCGCAAACGGGTGCTCGGTTGCGCCGCAGAGTGGACAGGGCTTGCCATCTTCCAGTTTTGCCCGATGATCTTCAAGCTCCGCAATCTTCGCCAGGAAGGCCATTTCACGCAGCAGGGTTTCCTTCTCGGTGCGGTATTCCCGCAGCAAGCGGTCCCCCAGGAGTTGGCTCAAACCATCCTTGCCCTGTTGAAGCTGTTTCGAGGCGTCCTCCAGTTCCTGCTTCCGAATGCCGGATAGCTTCTGACAGTCGTCGAGTGACTTTGCCGCCCGTTCCAGAGTCGTATTGGCGGTTTCTTGAGCGGCCTGTTTTTGAACGATTTCATTTTGCTTGGAGAGCAGGCCTCTCAGCTGTTCTTCAATGCCAGCCAGACCGCCGATCAGCCATTCATCCTGCGCATGCTCCTTGAGGTAGGCGCTCACAAGATCCAGCATTTCATGAGCCTTGGACCGTTTATCCCGTTCTTCAAGCCGGGCTTTTTTGTCAGTGTCAATCTTGGCCGCAGCCTTCTTACAGCCCTCATCTCCTTCCGAAACAGCTTTTTTCTGGTCGGCAAGTTTCTGATCCAGGGAGCGAACCTTCTGCAATGTGGGCGCGGCCGCTTTCAGCTCTTCTTTTGCGCTGGCGGTTTGGTGCTCAGCCGATTGCAGTACTCCGGCCTGTTCCCTGGCGGAGGATTCGATTCCGGGAAGAGCCTCTTGCTCGGTTTTCAGTGCGGCTCTGTCATCCGTCTGCTGCTTACGGGTGGCGGTGAGCGTCGCGAAGGCACCGGAGAGTTCGGCGGCACTTAAAGCCCGGCCCAGCTTTTCACGCTCCGGTTTGAACGCCTCGATATCGCCCTGCAGTTTGCTCGCTTCATCGCCCAGGTTGATGATTTCCTTCTTCAGCCCATCGATGGTGGTGAGCCAGGCAATGGCCTTCCCGGTCAGCGCGGATTCAGCCGCAAGTTCTGTCTCTTCCTTCTGCTTTGTCTCGAGGGCCTGCCGGGTCTCTTGTTCCTGCTCCGGCTCAAGAATCACGATGCCTGCCGTTTCCGCCTGGAGCAGGTTCAGCTTGTCCCGCTCTTGCTGCTTCCGTTCATGGACTCGGATGGATATCCGGCTGTAGATCTCTGTGCCCGTGATCTGCTCCAGGATCGGCGCCCGATCATCCGGCGCCGCCTGAAGAAACGCGGCGAAGCCGCCCTGGGCCAGCAACATGGAACGGGTGAAACGATCAAAGTCCATGCCGGTCGCCGACTCGATCTGGTCGGCTACACCTCTGATCCTGGATTCGAAAATCTCGCCGGAATCGGCATTGGCAATTTCGTGCTTCGGGGCCTGGAGTTCGCCATCCGGCTTCTTGCGTGCCCGGTGTTGGCTCCAGTGACAGCGGTAACGCCCAGACTGGGTTTCGAAGGTCACCTCGGCAAAGCATTCGCCGGTCTGGCGGGACATGATTTCGTTTCCGCTCTTGGTGACCTTATTCAGGCGCGGCGTCCGGCCGTAAAGGGCGAGGCAAACAGCGTCGAGGATCGTGGTCTTCCCCGCGCCGGTGGGACCGGTGATGGCAAAGATGCCATCAGACGCGAAGGCCGGGTGCATCAGGTCGATTTGCCATTCGCCGACCAGCGAGTTCAGATTCTTGAAACGTACCTGCAGTATTCTCATCGCCAGCCTCTCTATTCCGCCTGCACGTCGTCTTCGTAGAGAGACGAGACCGTTTCCTGGCAGGCTCGAAGCAGCTCCGGCCGCTGGTCTTCAGGCACCTCATGGACGGCGAGGCAGCGTTCGAACACGTCGTTCACGTTCAGATCGTCGAGTGTCTCCTCTTCATGGATTTGTCCCAGCACGCGGTCGATGATGCGGTTGTTCCTGATCCGGAGGATTTCCATGTGTGTCCCGGAAACAGCGGCCTCCAGCCGCTCACGCAGGTCGCCAATGACCTCAGTGCCGTCGTAGATGACTTCGAGCCAGAATCCTGGTCGCTCTGGATCGTCTATTGCCGACAATTCAATGATGCGGCTCCGGATACCGTCCCAGTCTCCCTTGATGCGCTCGAGTTTCTGAAACACCGGCACGTCGATCAGCTGTACCGATGCAGCCGTGCTTTTGAACTCAACCTGGCAAACGCTCTTCTGCTGTTTTGCCTCTCCGAACCCCATGGGCAAAGGAGAGCCGCTGTAGCGCATGGTTTCGGAGCCGCCCACCTTTTGCGGGACATGGAGGTGCCCAAGCGCCAGGTAATCAAAAATCGCAGGAAAAATCCCGGCCGTCACCTGAGCCAGGGAGCCGACATAAAGTTCACGCACGCCATCGCCGTCGACGGTTTGCCCGCCTGCGGTGAACAGATGCCCCGTGCCAACGATGGGAATATCGGCCCCGAGTTCCTCACGCTTCTGTTCGGCCAGGGCGGCGACGGTGGCGTAATGAGTGCGGATACCCTCAATAATCTTCCGCTCTTTGTCCTCGACGCTCTCACCAGCCTCCGCCACGCGGATATCCCTGTCGCGGAGGTAGGGCACGGCGCAGACAATCAATTCCGGATCGTCCTGCTCATTACGGAGCACCAGCACCTCGTCTTCCGGCGATGCGGTGCTACTACCGACCACGTGGACATTGAGGGCCTTGAGCAACTCCTTGGGAGCATTGAGAAAGGACGGTGAATCGTGGTTGCCCGCGACGACGACAACATGCCGACAGGACGAAGCAGCCACCCGGCACAGGAACCGGTAATAGAGTTCCTGAGCGCGATGGCTCGGAGCGCTGGTATCAAAGACATCACCCGCCACCAGCAATATCCCAATGTCCCGCTGGTTGATCGTTTTCAGCAGCCAATCAAGAAAGGCGGCGAATTCCTCATAGCGTTTACGACCATAGAGGGTTCGGCCCAGATGCCAGTCGGAGGTATGCAGAATGTTCATGCAGGGGGAAAAACCTTCGGAGAGAAACAGGCCGTGCCAGCAAAGGAAAGGCCCTGATTTCTCAGGGCCTGACACCAACATAAAAACAAACAGATCTCAACAAACAGATACGTGGTGCCCGGGACGGGGGTCGAACCCGTACAGCCTTACGGCCGAGGGATTTTAAGTCCCTTGCGTCTGCCAGTTCCGCCACCCGGGCACTGTTACCATGATGCTTTACTGATTTCGCTGCTCTGTTGAGCCAAAGGCCCGTACCGGCCACTGTCATAAACAACATAGAGAAAACAGAGGGAGCATTCTCGGTGTTTTCCGAACACCTGTCAAGAAAACTGCGCGGCGCTATCTGCCGCCGGTACGAAGCGCAAGGGGACCTGATGGGGCAGCAATCCATGACGCTGGCACAGGGTGAAAAACAGTTCCAGTCCTGCCAGATGGTCTTCGGCCAGATCGTAGGACATGGCTCGCCAATAGTTTTCCAGTTCTGCCGGTGCTATCCAATCGTGCTCTGACGCATACTGGCGAGCCAAGTGCGTCAGATCGGCAAAGGCGTGTTGGCGTGCCTGGTGCAGCTGCCCTGAAAGTTGCTGCAGAGCCGCCAACTGCCGGGTCATCAGATCACGCCGGACAATCCAGAGAGCAAACACAAAGGGCAACCCGGTATGCTCGACCCAAAGCTGCGCCAGATCGTAACAGATGCCGACACCACCCTGCCGCCGTGCCCGCAAGGCCCGATCACCAATCAGCAGTCCGGCCTTGCCCTGCGCCAGCAAATCCTCAACAGGCTGACGCGGCACCTCGGTATCGATCTGGCGCCAGCCATAGAATTCATGCAGCAGTACACGCAGCAGATTGACAGAGGTGGCCGACTCACCCGTCAGATACAGCCGCTGATTCTCCAGCGCCGACAACGGCCGGGGCGAGAAAAACAGGACACTCTGCACCGGCCCAAAGGCACTGATGGAATGACCCGGCAACAGGACATAGCGTTCAGGATCACGAGCGTATTCAAAACAGGACGAGGGACTGGCATCAAGCACTCCCTGAGCCAGGCGAGCATTCAGTTGTGCCGGCACTCCCCGCTCAACGGCCCCCAGAAAACCGGTCGAACGCAGGTAATGAAAAAAGGGAACGCAGTTGAGATAGTCGATATGACCGAGCCGTAAAGCGTTCATGTTATTCAGAAAGGCAGGGGTTCCGGCCCGCCGCCGCCAAGGGAAAAGGCCCTTGACGGGCCTCTTCATCCACAATCCAGTCTAATAAAAAATCGGGAAATATCCGAGGAATGGCCAAGCCATCAGCACCACATACATGCCACACCGTAAAACAGATCTTTAAGCTCACAAGCAGAGTGACGATGAAAGCCGTGTTGCCATTAAGGAATTTCTGCGCCGCCACCAAAACAGCATAGCGGCGCAAGCAACGGGGCAGTGCTGTTAAACCAGTTTTATCCGCTCAAGAAAACCGGTGTCGATCTGGCCCTCAATAAATTCCTTGTTGTTCATAATCTTCTGATGAAAAGGAATGGTCGTCTTGATGCCCTCGATGATGTATTCCTCCAACGCGCGATCCATCCGCCGAATAGCTTCCTCACGGGTCTCGGCATGCACAATCAGCTTGGCAATCATCGAATCATAGTGCGGCAGGACTTTATACTGATCGTACACCGCACTGTCGACCCGCACACCCAAACCACCGGGCGTATGATAACCGTTGATCAGGCCGGGAGAAGGTGTGAATTTTTCCGGATCTTCTGCGTTAATGCGACACTCGATGGCGTGGCCACGAATCTGGATATCTTCCTGTTTGAAACGCAGAGGCTGGCCAGCAGCAATAAGAATCTGTTCTTTGATGATATCAATGCCTGTCACCATTTCGGTCACAGGATGCTCAACCTGCACACGGGTATTCATTTCCATGAAGTAGAAATTGCTGTCCGCATCCAGCAGGAACTCAATGGTACCAACACTGGAATAACCAACCGTCCGGGCTGCCGCCACGGCGCATTCGCCCATTTTGCGGCGCACATCTTCAGTCAGGACACAACAGGGCGCCTCCTCGATCAGCTTCTGATGACGGCGCTGAATCGAACAGTCACGTTCACCCAGATGAATCACATTACCATGCTTGTCGGCCATGATCTGAATTTCGACATGACGTGGCCGCTCGCAATATTTTTCGATATAGACCTCAGGATTGCCAAACCCGGCCTGGGCCTCGGAGCGTGCTGCGGCAAAGGCATTGGGCAGCGAAGCCGGCGAATGAACGATCTTCATGCCACGACCACCACCACCGGCGGTGGCCTTGATGATCACAGGATAGCCGATCTCCCCGGCGATGCAGATGGCCTCGTCAACGGAGGTTACTGCTTCTTTGGTGCCCGGCAATATGGGCACGCCGGCTTTGGTAACCGTTTGGCGGGCACTGATCTTATCACCCATCAAGCGCATGTTCTCCGCCGTGGGGCCGATGAAGGTCAGACCACAATTGGTGCAGATTTCAGCAAATTCAGCATTTTCTGACAAAAAACCGTAGCCTGGGTGGATGGCGTCGGCATCGGTGACCTCGGCAGCGCTGAGAATGGCCTTCATGTTCAGATAGCTGTGGCTGCTCGGGGCCGGACCAATACAGACGCTCTGGTCAGCCAGCTTGACGTGCAACGCCTCGCTGTCGACATCCGAATGAACCGCAACGGTCTTGATGCCCAGTTCCTTGCAGGCGCGCAAAATGCGCAGGGCGATTTCTCCGCGGTTGGCTATGACGACCTTATGAATCATAAATACTCCGGCGAAACAGGCTCAACAGAGCCGTCTGTCAGGTTTGGACTCAGATTTTTTCCACCACAAACAGCACGTCACCATACTCGACCGGCTCGGCATTGGCCTTGACGATTTCGACAACCTTGCATTTGAATTCTGCCTCTATCTCGTTCATCAGCTTCATGGCTTCAACAATACAGAGGGTTTGGCCCGCTTCCACCACATCACCCACCTTGACATAGGGGGGAGACTCGGGTGAGGGCGCAGCATAAAAAGTGCCAACAATAGGTGAGGGAATCCGTTCATAACCATCCGCTACAGCTGCGGCAGGAGCAGTTGGCGCAAGCGGAGCCACTACCGGTGACGCCACGGGCTGAGGCATGGGAGCATACGCCGATGCCGCGACCTGTATGACCTCTTGGCTGCCACGCTTGATAAAAATACGCTCTTCGTCCTGTTCCAATTCAAACTCGGTGATATCGCTTTCCGTCACCAGCTTGATCAATGTCTTGATATCCTTCATTTCCATGCTTCATCATCTCCTGTGGTATGCGACAACATCCAACTGACAGAACGTCTTGGGCAAGCGCGTCAACAAGCGATAGCCATCGCTTGTCAGTACAACGGTATCCTCAATACGAACACCGCCGAGTTCGGGCACATAAATCCCTGGTTCGATGGTAAACACCATCCCTTCAGTCAGCAACACCTCGGAATGCGGCGACAGGGTCGGACCTTCATGAATCGCCAGCCCCACACCGTGCCCCAGACCGTGGCCAAAACAGGCACCATAGCCCTGGCTGGCAATATATTCACGCGCCACACGATCAACCTCACGGGCCGGTATTCCAGGCGTCAATACCGCCAAGGCCAGATCATGGGCCTGCAGTACGATGTCATGCAATCTGCGCAACACGTCCGGCACCGGCCCAAGCGCCAGCGTCAGGGTTTCGTCGGAATGGTAGCCCTGCACGCGGGTACCAAAATCGATGGTCAGCAATTCTCCACTGGCCAACGCCTTGGTCGAGGCCACACCATGTGGACAAGCCCCGCGCACCCCGGAGGCCACGATCAGATCAAAGGCGCGATCTTCGCCACCACCACAGCGCATGGCATGTTCCAGTGCCACGGCCAGATCGACCTCCCGCAGTCCGGGGCGAATCTGGTTCTGTACCGCCGTAAAGGCTTCGGCGTTGATCCGGGCCGCCTGTTCCAGAAACGCAACCTCGGAGGCATCCTTGACTTGTCGCAGGTGGGCCAGATCATCCAGCACCTGCCAGCGAACCGCAGGACAGGCTTTCTGCAACTGATCGAACTGCGTCAGAGTGACATAGTCCCCTTCGCAGCCAACCGCATTGGCCCCGAGTTCATTCAGGGCTTTGCGCACCCCTTGGGGCTTCTGGCGATAGGTCTGTTGTGCATCGGCACGCACCTGTTCACGCGCCTGGGTGGTATAGCGCGAATCGGTCAAAAAAAACGTCTGTGTCAAGCCGACGACCAAAACCCCATCAGAACCGGTAAAACCGGCATAGTAGCGCAAATGCAGCGGATTGAGCAGCACGACAGCATCCAGGCCAGCGTGATTGAGATGGCTGCGCAGGCGGTCAATGCGCAAAGCTAACATAAAGCCTCGTTTTAAAGCGAGAGTAAAAAAGCGGAATTAGAACAGTTTTTTAATTTTTCCGCAGATGGGCAACCAAGGCTTCCAGGCCAAGCAGATAACTATCGGCACCGAAGCCGCAGATCTGCCCCAGACAGACAGGTGCCAGATGGGAATGCTGACGGAACGCCTCGCGCGCATGAATATTGGACAGATGAACCTCGACACAGGGCAGCGCAACGGCGCTGATGGCGTCGCGCAGGGCGACACTGGTATGGGTATAGGCTGCCGGGTTAATGAGCAATCCGCCACAACCGACGTCACTGGCCTGATGAATGCAATCGACCAGGGCACCCTCATGGTTCGATTGAAAGATTGTCAGATGCACATCCAAGATAGCGGCACGTTGTAGCAACCGTTGATTAATCTGCTCCAGAGAAAGCTGACCATAGATACCCGGCTCGCGCCGACCAAGCAGGTTAAGATTGGGGCCATGCAGAACATGAATTTCTATCACAGCAGGACCTACTGGAGCGCCTGGCGCAATGCCAAGGCTTCACGTTTGAGCAAATAACGCGCCTTACCGCTGCAGGCAGCAGATGAAAGCAGGAGCAAAGCAAAATACTCGCCGCTCAGTGGCAAAAACAGAAACTGACGCTCTGTACAGGTCAGACTGACCTCCTGCACAGCACCAACCTCCAGCAGTTCGGCTGTTTGGCGCATCTCGCGCAGAAGACGGGCCAACTCGACAAAAAGAAGCTGAGTCTGCTCATCCGAGGCCAGCGTACCGACCTGTTCAACAGCGATGCCATCGTAACCAAGAACCACAGCGGCATCAACGCCTTCAGCCTCTTCCTGCACGCGGGCAAGTATTTGCCTAAACATGTCTCCTCCTTCGCTCTATGGCCTTGAGCCAGGCGGTCAGTGCCGCAACATAACCCGACGGGTTGTCGCTCACCGAAACCGGTTGTTCGAACCCGTCACCCACCTGATGCCCTTGCAATTGACTAAGCTGATCTCGCCAGCGGGGGTTGTCAGGCTGTTGCTGTATCAACAAACTCAAGGCCGCTTCAGCCTTTTCCGTCAGTCCCTGCCGCAGATACAGATCAACCAGTGTGGCATTAACAAAAGGACTTTGCTCCATCACCGGATCAGAAAAAGCTGTTGCTTGCTGCAGCAGACCACGCACAGCAACGACCTCAGGATGGGTACTGCCCAGCAGAGCCTGCGCCTGCTGCAGTGCACGCTGAGCCCGTTGCAAATGTCCCAGCGCACCATCAAGCCGGGCCAGTCCCAGCATGGCTTCAGCACAATCCGGCACACGGCTAAGCACCTGTTCAAAAAGGGTGCGCGCCTCATCGGGTTCATCGCGCTGCAACAGCACCTGCCCAAGCAGCAACAGCGCCTCGCGCTGATTCGGGTGCTGCTGCAAGCCACGCCGCAACAGATCATTGGCGGCATCCGTCAGGCCCTGTTGCAGATAGCAGCGGGCTAGAGGAATGAAATCCAGCGACGTCGGATCCTGCTGAAAAACCTGCTGATAGTGCCGCAAGCGGGTCAAGGCATCAGCCATGCAATAGCTCCGGCGCCAAGGCCACGGCAAAAACCTCTCCAGGATCGGCTATTTCTACCAGTTTGGCGCTACCGATCCCTTCGTTCAACACCATCCGGAGCCGACCGGCTGTCACCTTTTTATCCCGCAACATAACCTCAAGACAGGCTTCAAGAGACAGCGACGGTGGCTGCAGAGGCAATCCACAGGCCGC
Source organism: Desulfuromonas thiophila (assembly GCF_900101955.1). NCBI lineage: Bacteria > Pseudomonadati > Thermodesulfobacteriota > Desulfuromonadia > Desulfuromonadales > Desulfuromonadaceae > Desulfuromonas > Desulfuromonas thiophila. Next base: position 186,640 of record NZ_FNAQ01000004.1, read on the forward strand.
TATCAGTTCCCGAATGCGCTGAACGTCCTCCATCCGGCACAGCTGCTGACGCTCGGCAATCCGTGCCGCCACCAGCATTCCCATGGCGACCGCTTCGCCATGCAACACCTGCCCATAGCCACACAGCTGTTCGATGGCATGACCAAAGGTATGACCATAGTTGAGCAGTGCCCGTTGTCCCTGCTCCGTTTCATCCTCCGCCACCACCGCTGCCTTGATTCGGCAGCAACGCAAAACAGCCTCAATCAGAAATTCCTGCTCCAAACGGCGCAGATTGGCGCTGTGTAATTCGAGCCAATGAAAAAAATTCGCATCGGCAATCACCCCATACTTGATGACCTCTGCCAGTCCAGCGGAAAGTTCACGCGCCGGCAAGGTTTGCAATGTCTTGACATCAATCAAGACCAGGCGGGGCTGGTAAAAGGCTCCGATAAGATTTTTTCCCAGGGGGTGATTAATAGCCGTCTTCCCCCCCACCGAACTGTCCACCTGTGCCAGAAGGCTGGTAGGTAGCTGCACAAAAGGAACGCCACGCAAATAGGTTGCTGCGGCAAAACCAGTGATATCACCAACCACCCCACCTCCAAGAGCTACCAACAACGTTTGACGGTCACAATGCGACCTGATCAGAGAGGTATAGATTTGTTCAAGACTGGCGGCGTTTTTGCTGGCCTCGCCATCCGGCAGAATCACCGACAAAACCTGAAAATCCGCTGCCGCCAAACAGCACTCAACAGTTGAGAGGTACAACGGCGCCACTACCTGATTACTGACCAGCATAACGCGACGTGGCAGCTGCAGAGCCTTCAGCCAGTCAGGCAATGCTGTGAGCAGATCCGCTCCGACATGAATGGCGTAGCTGCGCGCACCCAGCCCAACCGTTAATGATTCCATAAATTTATCCTACCTGCAGCAAAACAACTCAAGGCACTCCGCATAGCCAATAGCCGCTAAACGCAATCCGGAACAGACTCCTCTCGAATCAAATGCGGATCAGCCTCCAGGCGTTTAATCAGCGTTTCGACTACCTGCACTGCCGTTAAATTCTGCGTATCGATAACAAAATCAGCCTGACGATACAAGGGCAAACGTTGCCGCCACAAAGCCTGCAGCTGTGCATTGGCACCATCCTGGGCCAGGGGCCGTTGGGACAGGTCGACAAGACGTTGTTGAAGTGTCGGCCAGTCGGCGTGCAAATAAACAATGGTCCCAGCACTGCGCATCAATTGCCAGTTTTCCGGTCGTCCGACAATACCGCCACCAGTGGCCACCACTGCGGATCGACAAGCGGCGTTATCGCTCAGCACCTCAGTTTCCAAAACACGAAATCCCGGTTCGCCAACAGCAGCAAAGATCTGCGGAATTGTCTGCCCCGCCCGGACAATAATCTGTTCGTCCAGATCAATAAACGATCTTTTTAGCCGACGGGCTAGCAACCGACCGACTGTCGACTTGCCAACCCCCATAAAGCCGATCAGGAACAATGTGCCCATAAATATTCCCTCAAGACTGCCACTTAGCAGACAAAAAAAGGACAGGAAAACCTGTCCTTTTTTTGTCTGCTGAAAAATTTCAGCAGCTTATTTGACAATATGTGGTGTAATAAAAATCAAAAGCTCGTTACGTTCACGGCTATCACTATTTGATTCAAACAACCTTCCCAGAAAAGGGATATCTTTCAAATAGGGTGTTCCAGTATTGTTGTTATATTCGGCTTCCACATAAATGCCACCGATAACTGTGGTTTCACCATCCTTAAGAAGAAGTTTAGTTTCAGCCTCTTTCGTGTCAATAGAGGGTGCACTACCAGCTCCAGTCGCCACCGTTGAACCGATAGTACTGTTCGACGCCTTGATTTGCAGTATTACCGTATCATCGGGATTGACCTCAGGTGTCACCTCCAAAGACAGGGTTGCATCCTCAAATTCCGTAGTTGTTCCCTGATCACTGACAGACTGGTAGGGAATCGCGGTGCCCTGTTCGATTTTGGCAGCTTCACCATCAAGGGTCATGATCTTGGGTGAAGAAATCACCTTTGCCTTGCCCGATGCCTCCAAGGCCGACAAGCGCAAATTGATAATGGTCGAATCGAGCCCGACACGGCCAAAATTCAGTACACCGCCAAGGCCTGAGGTGCCCAGAGTGGTCGGCAGCAGAAAGGCGCCGCCCAAGCCCATGGCCATATCGTTGAGGGTATTAGTACCGATACCTATCAGGCTGGTATCTGTCGAACTGTTTTTGTTGCCAGCGCTATCCGTCTGGCTTGTCGTCACGGTTTCAATGCCATCTGTTCGCACCTTGCTAAATTCATATTTATTACCCGCACTGTCGGTTAGCGTATATGAATTATTAATGTCTTTCGTCTTGACATCATTATTATAACTAAAACCCCAGTTTACCCCCAGATCCATGCCTTCGGTTTCGCGCATTTCAACAATCCGCGCTTCGATCATAACCTGCGGAACAGGCTCATCAAGAACTCTGAGCAGATCACGCACCTCAGCCAGCTTGGACGGAATGTCGTTGACCATGATTTTTTTACTGCCTTCGATAACCTTGACCTCGCCCTGATCAGACAGGATGTCATCAATCACATCTTCGAGGGTATCCGTATCCTTATAGGAAACGGAGAAAATCTCGGTCCGCGTTTCTTCGTACCTCTTGATATCCTGCCGCGCCTTAAGCTTTTCAGTTTCCCTTGAGAAATGCTGCTTCTCCGTCATAATGTGGACAATGTTGCCTTTCTGGATCATCTTCAGGTTTTTCAGTTCAAGAATCGTATCCAAAGCCTGGTCCCAAGGCACATCCTGCAACGACAGGGTCAGGCTACCGCTAACACCCTCATCAAGAATAAAATTCTTGCCGCTGATTTCATGCAGAATTGCCATGACATCACGCAACTCGGCATCGGAAAATGTCATGGAAACCGGTTCTCCAGTATAAACCTTTTCCGGCTCCTCCTGGGCTCCGATCACACCAGCGATAGATGGAACGCGAGTAGCTGGCTCACTCAAAGAATCGAAGACAGCATCAAGACCAGCGCCTGTAGAACCGGGGATCGTTGGCACAACCACTGGTCGCTGTTCATCGGCCGTAACTACTTCGGCAAAAGGACCATCCTGGGTTCTGAACACCAGCTGATTTCCTTCCAGCGCCACGCTGTATTCGACCGGACCCTTGAGTTCGGCCGCGAACATGACATTGCGCTGCTGGCCAGGCTGGCTGCCATAGGGTACGATCTGTCGCACCGCACTGGGAAATGCCGAAGCATCAATCACTCGCCGCAAGCTACGGGAAATAACCGCCGGCCGCACACCAAAAAGAATCCGGTCTCCATCGCGACGCGGCGGGATCAGTTCTGCATTGCCTTCAAGAGTCACCAGCAACTGAGACATCCCCTGTCCGCTGCCAAAGTCAACCTGAGTAACCGTTGCCGGCGTTCCCGGAGCAGGAACGACTCCTTTTGCGCCATCGGCCCAATCGACAACAATTTCGCCACCCTCCTGAAACACCCGCGCGGCCGGCAGAGTGCCACGAGCATCAAAAACAAAACGGGTCTTGTTGGGATACAACCCGACCCGCACTGCCGAAAATCCCCCATCAATAGCAAACTGGCGCTGGGTAAATGTCGGCAATGCCCCCTCGACATCCACCACCAGCCGCGCCGGCGCGCCAAGGGTCTGGGTACTGAATGTGACGCCGGCACCACTGACCAGCAGGGATACCGATTGCACCCCCACCTGCACCGAATCAATGCGGCCACTGGCTGCCATGACGACACCAGCCATCATGGCCACCGAAAGCATTCCTGCCAGGACGCCAGACAGCCTCCGTGACAATCCCATTTTACGCATAACCGTCCGTACGCCCATGTTACACCCCTTCCCTCTGCGGCAGCGTAATCCGCTTCACTTCTGTCCGTGTGGCACCGGAGAAATCACGAAAACGCTCTTCGATTATCACTTCCTCGTCCTGGATGGCGGTCACCTCACCCTTGTTACGACCAACCTTGACGCCCTTTGTCAGAGTGTAGGCCTTCTTGTCAGGCGCCAGCACCATCGCACGCGCTTCTCCCTTACCCAGGATTACGGCTATCAATCGCAGTTCCTTAAGGCCAAAATTCTGCAGCGGCGTCAGGGGCTCGTCACTATCCTCCTCCGGCTCACGGATGGTCAGCAACGAAACAAAGGGATCGCGTCTGTCACGCGCCTGATAGCTGAACTCGGGCGGCTGCGTTTCCGGCGTTTTTTCCATCTGAGGTTCGGGTCGCGCCGGCGGTTTCTGAGCCACAGCCCTGGTGCGTGTTTGAACCGGACGGGCCGGCTGCGGAGGAGCATCCTGGCAGGCCGTCAGCAACACCAACAGCACAATAAAAAGAAGGATCAGCCGCGCTGTCATTTTTTCTTCCCTTTCTTTTTATCCCCCGGTGAAGGCGTTGCAGCCTCAACAAACCGATAGGTCACCGCCCGGCAGTTAATTGAGAGCAACGTCTCGCCGTCCACCATTTGTGGCTTGGTGAGCTTGATATCCACCACATTCACGATACGGGCCAGGCGGCTGACTGCCTGACAAAAAAACGCCATCTGATGGTATGTTCCCCGCAAAGCCAGACTGACCGGCACCTCGGCATAAAACTGCTTTACTGCTTCCTTTTCAGGCTTGAACAACAGCACCTCCAGTCCATTATCACGTGCCAGACCGGCAATGCTTTTAAGCAACGAGGGGATTTCCTTCTGATTGGGAAGTTCATTAAGTGCCAACTCCAGTTGCTTCTGCATTTGCTCATATTCCGCCTTAAAGCGCGGCAGATTGTTGGCAATGCGCTGTTTTTCCTGCAACTGCACCTGCAGACGGTCGAGTTCAGCCTGACGTTTGACCAGTTCTTCGCGAGCTGGGTTATATAAAAAGTAAACAAAAGCGGCCACCAGCAGTCCTAAAACAACAAACAACAGGAGAAAACGCTGGTAGAGAGGCAGCTTGAACAATTTTTCCATCTTCGGATTCATGCGTGCCTCCTATTTCCCGGCTGAAAGCTTTTTCGGCTGTTCCATACGACACGAAAGCTCGAAATTCTGCAGCCGCAGCCCGTCCTGCACCTTCTGCTTAGTGACCTTCAATTCGACGCTCCGGTAGTAGGGTGAAGCCTCCAGACGGGTCATGAACGTGGCCACGTCATCTTCGGTCAGACCAACGCCGGCCAGACTGATGCTATCACCTTTCTGAACCAACTGATTCACCCAAAGTTTATCAGGGAGAGCTTCGATCAACTCATCCATAAGGTGCACCGGGCCCGACTTCGATTCCTTCAGATCAGCCAGAACATTAAGCTTATTCTGCAAATCCTCCTGCAATTTTTTATACTTGTTAACCTCGCCAATCTTCTTTTCGAGATTTTTAATCTCAGTGCGGGTGCGACTGATGGTCGCGTCAAGTTGAGCAATCTGACCCTGAAGATTGTCGTACAGAAAATAACAGACACCGCAGGTAACAAGCAGAAAAGCTCCTGCAACAATTATCTGATTGCGTGCTTGTTCCTTTTTCTGGGCAGCCTTGACCGGCAGAAGGTTGATACGAATCATGATTTATCTCCTGCCCTGCGCGTGGCCAGGCCGGCAGCCACGGCAAAAAAGGGAGCTACGGATTTGACATAGGTCAGATCGAATTCTGATTCATGAATGGTCATACGACTAAAAGGATCGAGAATGGCCACTTCCACCCCCAACCCCTCCTGTAGGGCTGACAGCAGCCCCTGCGTCTGCACAACGCCACCTGTTACATAGACCCGCACCACCCGCTCGTCAGCAAAAGTGGCCGAAAAGAAATCCAGTGAACGCCGAATTTCCTGCACTAAGGTAGTGGACACCCGGTCCAGAGCGGCCTGGGCCTGGTCGGCATCAACGCCTTCAAAAGCGCCTCGCAATTTGAGCGCTTCAGCGTCGTCAGAACTCAGGCCAAAACGCTTCTGCAACTCTTCATTGTAGTGGTCCCCACCGATCTGAATTTCACGGGTAAAAACCGCAACGCCCCCCTTGAGAACACTAACTTGAGCACCACTGGCACCAACGTCAATAAGAGCCACCGTATCTGCCGCTTCATCCGGATAAAGTGCACAAAAAATGTTCTCTATAGCAAAACAGTCCACATCCATAATTATAGGATTGAGACCGCTTTCACGAATAACACTGACATATTCATCGACAAATTCACGCTTTGCCGCCACCAGAACAACCTCCATCAAGCCCTGGTCATTCGGATCCGGCCCAAGGATATGGTAATCAAGATATACATCGGCCATCTCAAAGGGAATGTATTGCTCCGCTTCCCACTGGATCGAATTTTCCAGCTCATCCTCAGTCATCAAAGGGAGAGAAATCTTCCGGATGATAACCGAATGACCGGACACCGACGTGACCACATCGGTCGTTTTGATGCCGTTGCGTGCCACGATATCTCGTACCGCCTGCACTACCGCACGCGAATCCATGATCGAACTATCGACCACCGCTTCAGGCGGCAGAGGTTCACGATCAAGGTTCTTGAGCAGATAGCCCGACCGGGCTGTATGCAAGCGCACCAGTTTGACTGCACTGGCACCGATATCGATACCGATAACGTCTTTTTTGGCTCCAAACATAATTTTGATCCCATTCCGAGATGAGCATCGCCCGCTAAAATGATGGGCATTTCTCCAGCGGTATCATTTTGCGTTCTTCGATTATAAAAACTATCGGTTGAGCGTCAACTTCAATTAATAAAAAATTCGGTATTTCCCGTTCCTGAATCAAAAAAACCGTTCAGATCACCAGCAGCCCCAGGTACCAGTCGAGGAGCTGCTGACCATAGAAGAGATAAATGATCGCGGCCAGTGACAAAAAAGGACCAAAGGGGATCGCCAGCCGACTATCCTGCCGCCGGAGCAGCATCAGGGGTATTCCGACCAGGGTCCCCAGTAACGAGCTGAAAAAAATAACCGGAAATACCGCTCGCCAGCCTAGGAACGCACCAATCATCGCCAGCAACTTGATATCGCCCCCCCCCATGCCTTCCTTGCCAGTCAGCAGACTGTACCCTGCCGCAACCAGATAAAGACTGCCCCCACCTAGCAGAATCCCCACCAAAGAGGCCTGCCAGGACAGCCAGGGGATGGCCAACGATGCCAGAAACCCTACCAAGACTCCCGGCAGACTGATTCGATCAGGGATAATCTGGTGATCAAGATCAATCAGTGACACCACAAGCAGGCTGGAAACAAACAGTCCGTAAACCAGGGTCGCCGGTTGCCAACCAAAAAGAGCGAAAACCGCCAGATACAACAGTGCGTTGGTCAGTTCGACCAAAGGATAACGCCAGGACAGCGGCGCATGGCAAAAGGCGCAGCGTCCCCGTAGAAACACAAAGGACAGCAGCGGAATGTTATGGTACCACCGCAAAGGGGTTTGGCAGTGGGGGCAATGGGATGCCGGTCGCACCACCGAACGCCCTAAAGGCAGACGATAGATGCAGACATTCAGAAATGAACCAATTACCGCTCCCACAGTAAAAACCCAAAGTCCCCAACCTCCCGGAAGAACAAGCATCGCCCCTGATATCCCTTTTCTGTTATGGAGCCCGCACAGGCGCGACTACCGCCTAAAGGGCGATTGAAAAACAGCCTGCAGAGCCCATGGATGGGCGACCAAAATCAATCATTACTTCGTAATGGATTGATTTTGTGAGCAAGTCGAAAAAGCGCATTTGCGGCTTGCGTCGTTGAAAAAGCCCCGGATGAGACGTTTTCAACCTCCTGCTAAAGCTGGCGTAAAAAGTCTATCACCCGGGGATCAGCCCAATCGATCGCACCAACCACCCGTTCGACGATCTGTCCATCCCGATCAACAATAAAGGTCTCGGGAAAGCGCGAGACATTGTAGGCTTTCTGCGCATCAGCCTGAGGATCGAGCAAGACGGGAAAGCTGTGTGGATGCTGCCGCAAAAAAGCCGCCGCCGCGACAGCCGCATTTTCTTCAACATTGATCGCCAACAGCTCAACCCCCTCACCATGTAGCTGTCGATAGAGTTCCTCCATCGAGGGCATTTCCTGCCTGCACGGCGGACACCAGCTGGCCCAGAAATTAACCAGCACCACCTGCCCCTTCAGATCCGTCAGGCGCACCTGGCGACCGTGCAGATCCGACAAACTGAAATCCGGTGCGGGTTGCAAAGTCTTCGCTTCCATCAAGCGCTCTGCCGTCGGCAGTGAGGGTGCCTGCCACCACAACCAGCCAGCACCCACCAGCAAGATCAGCAGAAGAGCGAGAAAAAGTCGCTTCATCGGTTCTCCTTTGCTATAAAGCGCACGACAGTTACCCTGACCGGTACTGCCAGCCAATCCCTACTCATTTCCTTTTTGTGCATGGAGCTCTATCATGGGTCGTCTGTTTACCCCGTTTTGCGTTGGGGACTGCTTTGAAATCATCCCTCCCCAAGACCAAGCCCAGCAACCGCAGCGCACCACCTTGGTGATGGCCGAAGGCGCTTTCGGCTCCGGAGAGCATGAAACAACCGCCAGTTGTCTCGAAATCATTCCCGAGTTGCCTTTGCAGAATGCCGACATTCTCGATCTGGGCTGCGGCACCGGCATTCTGGCCATAGCGGCCCTCAAACGCGGCGCTCGACAAGCCCTATGTGTCGATATCGAGCCAGCCGCCATAAACAGCTGCCGCATTAATGCCCGGCTCAATCAGGTGGAATCGCGAATCAGCGTCCTGTGCGGTGAATTACATCAGCTCGAAGCGCAGCTGCACCCCTGTGATCTGATATTCGCCAACATCTATGGCGACATCCTTCTAACTGTGGCGGAAACCCTTGTTCAATACACCAAGCCAGGTGGGCTGCTTCTGCTATCGGGCATTCTCTACGAATACAACTTCGATGTCCGTGAATGCTACCAGCGGCTGGGATGTCAGTTACTAAAAAACCGTTTGCTCATGGAATTCAGCACCCTACTGCTACGGCGCCTGCCCGACTAAAACGAAAGGCCTAAAGACCCAACTTCTGCAGACGATACCGCAAAGAGCGGAAGCTCAATCCCAACAGCCGGGCAGCTCGGCTGCGCACACCTTGACAGCGCTGCAACGCCTGATCAAGCAATTGCCGTTCCACCTGTTGCAGATAGTCTTCCAGTTGCAGCCCCTCGGGCGGCAAGCGCACCAAAGGTGGGCTCTGACTCCGGCCACAAAGGTCAGGCGGCAAGCACTGTACCCCCAGCACCTCGGCACTGTCGAGAATCAGACAGCGCTCAAGCACATTTTCCAGTTCACGAACATTGCCGGGCCAGTCGTAATCCAGCAGATGGCGCATCAATTCCGGTGCGACAGCGATCTTGCGCTGTGGTGCCAGCTTCTGGCACAAAGCCTCGACTAAAAGCGGAATGTCCTCCGGCCGCTGACGCAGTGGTGGCAATTGCAGATGCACCACGTTCAGACGATAAAACAGATCCTGCCGAAAACTGCCTTGCTCCACCCGGCTGGCCACGTCCTGGTTGGTCGCCGCCACCACCCGGACATCGACGGCATGCTCGTCTGCCGCCCCAACCGGGCGAATCCGCCGCTCCTGCAGCGCCCGCAACAGCTTCACTTGCATATGCGGTGGCAGCTCTGCGACTTCATCAAGAAAGAGAGTACCGCCGCTGGCCTGATCAAACAGGCCATTTTTTTTGTGTACCGCTCCGGTGAAAGCCCCCTTTTCGTGCCCAAACAGCTCTGTTTCGAGCAGCTGTTCCGGAATGGCGCCGCAATTGACAGCGACAAAGGAACCAGGGGCACGCGGGCTGTGTTCATGAATCGCCCGCGCCACCAGTTCCTTGCCTGTACCGGATTCACCGGTAATCAACACACTGGCACTGGTCGGCGCCACCCTTTCAATCAGCTGATACAGTTGACACATGGCCGGACTTTTCCCCACCAGCTGATCAAACCGGTGACGCTGATCCAATACCTGGCGCAAACGCAGGTTTTCCAGACGCAGGGCTTGGTGGCCAAGTGCCTTACGAATCACCAAGCGCAGTTCATCGTTCTTAAAGGGTTTGATCAGGTAGTCGTAGGCACCCTGCTTCATGGCCTCCACCGCCTGTTCCGCAGTGGCATAGGCCGTCATCAACACCACCAGGGTATCGGTACGCAACCGCTGCACCTGGCGCAACAGTTCCAGACCATCCGTCCCCGGCATACGCAGATCGGTCAGCACCAGATCGTACGCCTGCTGTTCAAGCCGTTGCAGAGCCTGCGCACCATCGGCCGCACTATCGACTTGGTAGCCCTCTCCTTCGAGCATCAGGCAAAGGAATTCACGCAGACTGACTTCATCATCCACCACCAGCAAATGGGGGGCTTGCCGCTGCAAATTGGTTTCAGCCGGCATACACCCCTCCGACACCATTCAGCCTGTCCGCCTCACTGAAGGTTACCCGGAAACAGGCCCCCCGACCCTGAGCAATGACCAGTTCAAGCCGGGCCTGTTGGGCGGCCAACAAACCATGAGCGATAGAAAGGCCCAGTCCTGTGCCCTGATTGCGCGTGGTATAAAAAGGCTCGAAAATCCGTTCCCGATCGGCTTCAGTGATTCCGGGGCCTTCATCTTCAATCCAGAAACAGCGCTGCAGCGGCCGGGCAACACAAAAAATCCGCCCTCCAGGCGGACTGAACTGGGCAGCATTCAGCAGCAGATTCCAGACCGCCTGACGCAACTGCTGCTCATCGAGCATCATCTGCCACTGGTCGGGCAAATCGAGTTCAATCCGCAGGCCAGTAAACTCGGGAACACAGGCCAGTTGCTCGCAGAGCTCACTCAACAGACCCGCCAGGTCCAGCAGCCGCAATTCCGGCGGCCGGGGCCGGGCAAATGACAGAAAATCATTGAGCAGTCGATTGAGACGCTCACTTTCCCGCACCAGAATGGCGAGTAATCGTTGCTGCCCGGCATCAGGACTCTGCTCCTGCAGCAGTTGGGCACTGCCACTAAGAGAAGCCAGCGGATTGCGAATTTCGTGAGCCAGACCGGCGGCCAAGGCTCCTACCGCCGCCAGACGCTCACGACGCTGCAAATGACGCTCAAGTTCTTTTACCCGGGTCAGATCCTGAAATGTCAGCAGCACATGGTGCTGCTGTTCCTGCTCGAAGGCCGTCACGCCGTAACCAATGATGCGAGGATGACCATCCGGATGAACAAACTCCAGTTCGGCGCGTTCCAGTGGCAGATGGCTAAAAGGCCAGGGCAAGACGAAAACCTCGTTCAGCGGATGACCAACCAATTGTTCCGGTGCCAGTCCACGGATTGCGGCAGCAGCAGAGTTACAGGACCGTATCCGCCCCTGACAATCAACAACGATCAGACCACTGGTCATATGCCGAAGAATCTGCTCGTTAAACCGTTCCAGATCAGCATGTTCTATCTGTTGGCGATGCAACTGGCGCGCCTGCTGGCGCAAACGCACTGCCAGCAACACACTCAGCGCTCCGGCCAAGGCAAAGGCGCACAAATTGACCAATAGCGCGCCAAGCATCTCGCGCGGGACTGGCATCTCACCCGGCAAAGGAAGATAACCGCCATACTGCAGCAGCACCAGTCCACCATAAAGCAGCAGACTGGCCAACAGCGTCGCCATCACCTCGGCAGGTCGGGAAACAAAGGCGCTGCCCAGCAACACGAAAATGAACAAAAAGGCAAACTGGCTCTGCAAACCGCCAGTTACATAGACGATGGCGGCGCACAGCAGCAAATCCCACACCAGTTGTACCTGGACAAACCTCGGCGAAAAACCAAAGCGCAGCAGCCAGAACAGTGCCGAGCAGATCTGCAACAATGTCAGTGACAGCAGGATCAGCAGCGGAATGATGGCCAGCAGCCCTTGGGCAGCACCGCCAGCCGAGCCGAACACCACCGCAGCGCCAAGAAACAGGGATGCAACAAAAAAACGCGCCAACACAAACCACAGCATTGTCGGCGACAGTGGCCGCCTCCGGCGTGATGTCAAAGGCATCTACCCGCCAACGGTTCCCGCCAGTTTAAATATCGGCAGATACATGGCAATTACCAGGCCACCAACAGTCGTTCCCAGGAACAGCATCAGCAGGGGTTCCATCATGGCCGTCAGATTCGCCACCGCGTCATCCACCTCATCATCATAGAAATCGGCGATCTTGTTGAGCATGGTATCAATGGAACCGGACTGTTCACCAACGGCGATCATCTGACAGACCATGGGCGGAAACACCCCAGATTTGGTCAAGGGATCAGCAATCGTATTGCCCTCACTGATGCTCTTACGCACTTCGATGATGGCGTTTTCGATGATCTTGTTGCCAGCCGTCTTGGAGGTAATATCCAGACCGTCAAGAATAGGCACACCACTCGACACCATGGTTCCCAGGGTGCGGGTGAACTTCGCCACCGATACCTTGCGAATCAGTATACCGAACACCGGCAGGCGCAGAGCCAGTCGATCCATCACCAGACGCCCCTTCCGGGTGGCATAGGTTTTTTTGAAAGAAAATACCAGCAGAATAAAAAAACCGACGATAAACAGGATGTAGTCCTGAATGAAGTTGCTCATATTAATGACGATCTGGGTCGGTGCCGGCAGAGCCCCGCCAAAGTCGGCAAACATTTTTTCAAAAGCCGGAATGACAAAGACCAGAATCACACCAATGACGATAACAGCAATGGAAACAATGGTTGCCGGATAGGTCATGGCGCTTTTGACCTGTTTCTTAAGTTTCATGGCCTTTTCAAGATAGGCAGCCAGACGGTTGAGAATGGTATCAAGAATACCCCCCACCTCACCGGCAGCCACCAGGTTGACAAACAGCTCGTCAAAGGCCTTGGGATGCTTGCGCAAGGCATCAGCAAAGGTGGAACCGGATTCGACATCACTCTTAACCTGCAGCAGCACCGTTTTGAAGGTTTTATTATCCTGCTGACCGGAAAGGATATCGAGACATTGCACCAAAGGCAGACCGGCATCGATCATGGTGGCGAACTGGCGGGTGAAAACCACCAGATCCTTGGTGGAAACCCGCTGCTCGAAGCCGGGAATCCGGATTTCCACATCCATCCCCTTGCCACGCTGGCGGATTTTACGGGCCAGTATCCCCTGCCGCCGCAGCTGCGCCTGAACCGCCGCCTCGTTCGGCGCTTCCATTTCGCCCTTTTGCTTCTGACCGCTGCGGGTAGTACCTTCCCAGGAAAACTTTGCCATAACCAACCCCATAAAAAACGAGAACGCCACCTCGCCCAACACTGTTGATGCCTGACGACGAAACGGACACATCCGCTTCTGTCAGCGACAAGGTTTACCAACGATTTTCAGCCCACACCCTGGGCCAATTGGCTGATTAGCCCGTCACGCCCGCGGCCCCGACGGTGTCATCTTGACCGCCGTCGCCGGATTCGCAATCATCTGCCTGAGTTCATCGGGTTCCGGTGAACGGGCCATCGCATCGTCAAGGCTGATTAGCTTCTTGTGAAACAGACTGAACAACGACTGATTCATCGTCTGCATGCCATATTTTTCCTGCCCCATCTGCATCTGTGAATAAAGCTGATGAACCTTGTCGTCACGAATCAGTGCCCGGATAGCCACATTGGGGACCATGACCTCGAGCGCCAGGACGCGGCCCTTGCCGGAAGCCCGCGGAATCAGAGTCTGAGACAGGACACCTTCAAGAACGAAAGACAATTGGGTGCGAACCTGGGCCTGTTGATTGGTCGGGAAAACATCGACAATACGGTTAATGGTCTGCACGCAGCCGTTGGTATGCAGAGTGGCGAAACACAGATGACCGGTTTCGGCAATGGTCAGGGCTGCCTCGATGGTTTCAAGATCACGCAGCTCCCCCAACAGCACCACATCGGGGTCCTGCCGCAGAATCGATTTGAGCGCCCGCTTAAACGAGACCGTATCACTACCAACCTCGCGCTGGTTGACGACACAATTCTTGTGCGGATGAATGTACTCAATAGGATCTTCGATGGTGACAATATGTTCGTGCCGTTCACGGTTGATGGCATCAATCATAGAGGCCAAGGTTGTGGTCTTACCGCTGCCCGTCGGCCCGGTCACCAGCACCAGTCCTCGTGGCCGATGCGAGATGCGTTCAACAACCGGCGGCAGACCCAGCTGCTCGAAACTGAGGAACTCATAGGGAATACGACGGAACACGCCAGCGATGGCCCCTCGTTGCACAAAAATATTGCCACGAAAGCGGGCCAAGCCTTTAACACCAAAGGACAGATCGAGTTCGTTTTCCTCTTCCAGTTTACGCTTCTGGGCATCCGTCAGGATGCTGTAACACAGATTTTTGGTATCAGTGGGCATCAGAGGCGGGTGGTTGAGCGGGCGCATCGCCCCATCAATACGAATCTGCGGCGGGATCCCTGTGGTGACATGCAGATCGGAGGCCCCGGAATCAACCATGAACTTGAGAAACTCATGAATACTGGCCATGGCTCGCCCTGTCTCCTTTTATCGAACGGTTTGGCTAAGCGTTGCTTCCGTCAACATGCAGCGAATCTAACACAGCGAGACAACACGTCCAGCCGCGAAAAAGAAAAAAACAAATTTGTTCAGTCGTCAGCCACCGTACAGCGCAGGACCTCTTCGAACGAGGTAACCCCCTCCTTGAGTTTGCGCAGCGCTGACTGACGCATGGTGCGGACCCCCAGCCGCATGGATTCGCGCTTGATTTCCGCCGTATTGGCCCCCGCCAACACCATTTCGCGAATCTCATCGAACATCGGCATCACCTGATAGATGCCAACCCGGCCTCGGTAACCGCTGTCGTTACAGTTGCTGCAGCCACGACCGCGATAGCAAACAAAATCATCCACCTCATCGGGCGACACCCCGGCATCGAGCAACGCCTGTTTGGAAATCTGTTCCGGCTCCTTGCACTGACTGCACAGGCGCCGGCCCAGCCGTTGGGCGGTAACCAGATTAACCGCCGAGGCCACCAGAAAAGGCTCGATGCCCATATTAAGCAAACGATTGATGGTGGATGGCGCATCATTGGTGTGCAGGGTCGAAAGCACCAAGTGACCGGTCAGGGCCGCCTTGACTGCGATTTCAGCCGTCTCGAAATCACGAATCTCGCCGATCATGATGATATCCGGATCCTGCCGCAGAAAGGCCCGCAGGGCGCTGGCGAAATTCAGGCCGATCTCCTCGTGCATCTGCACCTGGTTGATGCCGGCGAAGTTAAACTCCACCGGATCCTCCGCCGTCGAAATATTCTCGGTGGTCTTGTTGAGCTCACTTAAGGCCGAATAAAGAGAAACCGTCTTGCCACTGCCCGTGGGGCCGGTGACCAGAACCATCCCGAAGGGTTTGCTGATCTCCTGCTTGAACCATTTCAGGGCATCCTCTTCATAGCCCAGTTTGGTCATGTCCAATTGCAGGTTCGATTTATCCAGCAGCCGCAAACAGACCTTTTCACCAAATAGGGTCGGCAGGCAGTTGACACGATAATCCATATCCTTGCCGCCGGGCAGCTTGATCTTGATGCGGCCGTCCTGCGGCAGACGCCGTTCGGCAATATCCATCTCCGCCAGAATCTTCAGGCGTGAGGTAATAGCATTCTTGAGCTTGATGGGTGGCTTCATCACCTCATAAAGCACGCCGTCAATGCGATAGCGCACGCGAAAGAGCGTTTCATAGGGCTCGATGTGAATATCCGAGGCCCCCTTCTTGATGGCATCGGTCAGGATCAGGTTAACCAGCTTGACTACCGGCGCTTCCTCGGTGGCCATCTGCAGGGCATTGATGTCGACATCGTCATGCTCGTCGACCACCTCCAGGGCAATATCCTCCAGGTTGCCCATCACATCGGCCAGGGTGGCAGACTGGTCGTAATACTTGTCAATCGCCTTTTTGATGGCTGAATCCGTCGCCACCACCACCTCGACATTGTGACCGGTCATGAATTTGATGTCGTCGATGGCAAAAATATTCGACGGATCGCTCATGGCAACGATCAGGGTGGATCCGGCCCGGTTGATGGGTACCGCATGGTATTTCTGCACCACTTCGGCGCTGATCAACCGCACGACACCCGAATCGACCTCGAATTCCTCAAGATTGATCGACGGGGCACCGTACTGACGCGACAGGAAAGCCGCCAGATCCTCCTCGCTGATGTACTTGAGCCGCACCAGCGTGGCGACAAAGCGCTCCTTGTGCAGCTTCTGTTCGGCGATGGCCTTGTCGACCTGCTCCGCCGTCAGCAGTTTGTTACGAATCAGCAGATCGCCCAAACGATTCGTCGCCATAGCCATACATTCATTCCCTGAAAAAACGTCTCAAGCGTCCGTCAGGCCAGAGCCTGACGCAATAAATTCCCTGGATCGCGGCCGGTCCAGAGGGTAAAAGCCAGCTGTCCCTGTCCGATCAGCATGCCCAGACCGTCACAGGCCCGCAGACCAGAGGCGCGAGCCCGGGCCACCAGCGGCGTGTCTTGCGGAGCATAAACCGCGTCATAAACCCGCAGATGGGGTGGAAACAGGGCCCAGGGCAAAAAATCACAGTCCTCACCCCGCAAACCCAGCGTACTGGTATTGAGCAGCAGATCTACCTGCGGCGCCCAGTCAGCCAGCGCCGCCGGCGTCAGAGGACAGACCCGACAGTCCAGCTGCGGATCATAGCGGCACAACAACGCGCGGAGCTCCTCGGCCCGCGCCAGCGTACGATTGGCCAACACCAGACAGGCTGGCCGGCGCTGTGCCAAGGCCAGGGCCGCACCACGCGCCGCACCGCCCGCCCCCAATAAAAACAGACAGCGCCCGTCCGGCTCGAAATCCAAATCCTCAAGCAAGGAACGCACCAGCCCGGGGCCATCGGTATTGTACCCCACCAACCGGTCTCCGTCACGCACCAGGGTATTGACAGCACCGCACAGGCGGGCAAAGTCATCCAGTTCGTCCAGCAGAGGAACGATGGCCTGTTTATGTGGAATCGTGACATTACCTCCCCGCACCCCCAAAGCACGCCAGCCAGCCACCGCCATCGCCAGATGGGCCGGGGGCACGGCAAAGGGCACATAGACAGCATCCAACCCCAGGGCAGCAAAAGCAGCGTTGTGCATCCGCGGCGACAGCGAATGCCGCACCGGGTCGCCCAGGATTCCATAAACGGCTGTGCTGCCACGAATGAGCTGACCACTCATCATGCCGGCTCCTGTGGCGCAGCCAGATATTCGCGATACTCCACCAGAGGTGTCGCTTCCAACAGCTGCCGCGCGCAGGCGATATCACCGTTAATCGCCTGCTGCAAAGCAACCGCATCGGCAAAGCGCCGTTCATCACGCAAACGGGCAATAAAATACAAGCGCAGCCGCCGGCCATAAAGATCGCCGGCAAAGTCGAGCAGATGGGCCTCAATCGTGATCTGACGCCCGTCAAAGGTCGGCCGCCAACCCAGATTGACTACAGCCTGATATTCAGCTTCGGCGTCGCAATCCTGAGGCCCTCCGTCCGGCGGCAACAGGCGCACCCGCGCCGCGTAGACACCGGCAGCGGGCAGCAACTCCTTGTCGGTCTCCAGATTGGCGGTGGCAAAGCCCAGCTGCCGGCCCCGACCATCGCCCGCCACCACACGCCCTTCGAGATTAAAATGGCGTCCCAGCAGCGCCACTGCGGCGGCCACATCTCCCCGCAACAGCGTCTGACGCACCAAGGTCGAACTGAGAACCTGGCCCTGTAATTGTACCGGGCCAAAGACATCGACGCTGAAACCCTTTTCGCGGCCCTGGCGCTGCAGAAAGGCCACCGAACCCGACCGCCCGCGACCAAAAGCATAGTCATAGCCCACAATCAGATGACGCACGCCCAGGCAACGGCACAGCACCTCGTCGACAAAGCGTTCCGGTGGCAAGGCGGCAAATTCCGGCGTGAACGGTATCGACAACAACACATCCACCTGTGAAGCCGCGATCAACCGCTGTTTCTCGGCTGCGGTATTGATCAGCCGCGGAGCCTGGGAGCCGGCCAGCAGTTTGAGGGGATGCGGATCGAAGGTGCAAACGATGGCGGTCCCCTGGCGTTGACGAGCGCAGGCTACCAATCGTCGAAAAATGGCGCGATGGCCCAGATGTACACCATCGAAATTACCCAGGGTCACCACCGCTTCGGTAAATGGCCGTGTCACAGCCGCCAGATCGCGAATCAGCTTCATCCCTGTTTACCCCGTGACAAACGCCGACGCGAGGCCTGCGGTGTTGGTCTTGGCACCAGATCGGCCAGGACAAAATCGATCTCCCGACCTTCGAGCCGTACCTGCCACAACACCACCTCGACCGCCTGCCCCAAAGTAAAACGCCGGCGGCGGCGCTGGCCCGTCAGGCTGTGGGTCTGAACGTCATACTGATAGTAATCGTCACTGAGATGGCGAACCGATACCAGCCCCTCAATAAAAAAATCATCCAGTTCGACAAAAAAACCGAAGTCGGTAACCGCCGAGACAAAACCACTAAACCGTTCACCAATTCGATCCTGCATGAACTGACAGCTGCGCAAGGCCACCACCTCGCGTTCAGCCTCCATGGCCCGCCGTTCGCACTGGGTACAGTGCAGTCCCACCGGCTCCAGCGCCGCCGGCGCCACAGCAGTCGTGGTCCAGCCCAGGTGACGTTTGAGCAGACGATGCTGCACCAGATCGGGATAACGCCGGATCGGCGAAGTGAAATGGCCATAACAAGCACTTGCCAAACCGAAATGGCCAACATTGTCAGCACTGTAGCTGGCCTGCCGCATACTGCGCAGCAGCAGTCGATGAATACTGAAGGCCTGCGGAGTCGCCGCTGCCTGGCGCAGCACCTCTGCCAGTTCCCGGCCATCCGGCCGCAGCGGATCAAGATTGAATCCCAGGTTGTACAGAGCGATGAACTGCTGAAAATCGATCAGTGCCTGGGCATCCGGCGCTTCATGGACACGATACAGGGCACCCGTGTTTTCATCATCGGTCAGCAGGGCCGCGACAGCCTCGTTGGCCAGCAGCATGCATTCTTCCACCAGACGGTGAGCCAGCAATCGCGGTCGGCGGCCAACAAAGCGTACCCGACCATTGTCATCCAGCCGGATATCAGCCTCCGGCAGATCAAAATCAAGTGCGCCTCGCTGAAGACGCCGCTGGCGCAGCTGATCACAGAACACCGCCAACTGCGGCAGCATCGCCGCCACCGTCTCATCAAGCCCGGCCGCGCCATCGCTGGTGGCGTTATCAAGGCAATGTTGTACCGCTTCATAGGTCAAGCGGGCCCGACTGCAGATCAAGGCATTATGTACCCGGGTCTGGCGCAGCCCCCCCTGACCATCGCAATCAAGTTGCAGTACCAGGGCCAGACGGTCCTGCTGCGGCATCAGGGAGCAGATCCCGTTGCTCAAAGCCTCGGGCAACATGGGCAGACAGCTGCCCGAAAAATAGACACTGGTGCCCCGCTGCCAGGCTGCCGCATCCAGGGCACTGCCACTGGCGACATAGTGGCTGACATCGGCAATGGCCACCCACAACCGCCAGTAGCCACCGGGCTGCGCCTCCAGGGCAATCGCGTCATCGAAATCACGGGCGTCGGCACCATCAATGGTAACCAGCGGCAGGTGGCGCAGGTCAGTGCGTTGCGCCAGCTCCGCAATAACAGGCTGCGATGCAGCGGCCTGGGCTTCCGCCAGCGCCGCCGCATCGAACTGCAGCGGCAACTGGTGAGCCAGAGCAATACGCGGCAGATCGGTCCAGGGATCGTCGGCAGCGCCCAGTACCGCGACCAGTTCCGCCAAGCCGGGGCTGTCGAATGTCGGGTAGCGCTGTATCCGGGCCTGAACCACCTGATCAACCAGATCTTTTGGCGCGCTGTCTGGTGGCAGCTGCAGCTGGTAGCGCTGACCATCGCTATCGGCCAGCAGCCAGCAACCGGTGGCACCACGGCTGGCCTGACAGCGCCCCACCACCTCCGTTTGTTGATGCCGCAAAATATCCACCAGCAGCACCTCGGCCCGGCGGCGCTGTCGCTGAGGCAAAAGCAAGGCATTGACCTGATCACCGGACAGAGCCGCCAGCGACTGATGTGGCGCCAGAGCATAGAGTTGGCCATCGGTGCCAGCCAGTTGCAGCGCATTGCCGCGCCGCTGCAGTTGGCCCTCAAGCCGTTGCAGCGGTCGAACCAGCAGATAGCTGCCCCGTCGGCTGCGGCGTAACAAACCAAGAGCCACCAGGGTGTCGAGCTGGTTTAACAAAGGACGGCGCATCGTCCGTGACCAGCCGGCCCGGTCAAGAATCTCGGCAGGACTGAACGGGCCTCGCGGCAAGGCACTGATCTGTTCAAGGAGCCCGTTCAGCGTCAGTTCAGGAGAGGTCACAGGCGCTCCGGCGCAAGGCTGCGATAGCGGTCGCTGTGCTCAACAGGTCGCGACAGGAGTCGCGTCCAGAGGACAGGCCAGCAGCCGGGAAGGAAAAGGAGGACAGACAAAAGTACTGGCCGGCGGCAATTTGACCTGAGCGCGGGCCTGTTCACGTAGACTCAGGATGGCCGGCGGCGCAAACAGAAAAGCTGCCACATAGCGGCCCTGACGAACCGCCGCGAAGGCCGCCGCCGCCGACAGACAGGGCGGTAAACGGTCAAAATCATCCAGAGCCAGGGGTTCAAAGCCCAACGCCTGCTCCACCACCAGCCGTTCGAACACGCCAGCAAGGCAGAGTTCGTTGATACGCGGCGCCCCCAGTTCCAGGCCTTCGAGCCGTTCCGCCTGCAAGGCCAGGCGATAGGCGCGATCACCGCCGGCATAGAGCAAAAAGGCCGGCGCCGTGCCGGCCTGCTCTGCCAGACGACGCAACAGACGTTGCTGATCCGACGGACAGGCGGCGTTTACCGGCCAGTCCTCCACG
Organism: Desulfuromonas thiophila; assembly: GCF_900101955.1. Taxonomy (NCBI): domain Bacteria; kingdom Pseudomonadati; phylum Thermodesulfobacteriota; class Desulfuromonadia; order Desulfuromonadales; family Desulfuromonadaceae; genus Desulfuromonas; species Desulfuromonas thiophila. The sequence goes on from NZ_FNAQ01000004.1 coordinate 207,545, forward strand.
TCGAACCAGGCACCAAGGCGCCCGAGCAACAAGGGCAGATCGCTCAGCAAACCAGATTGCAACAGACGATGGCCCGGCCGCAGATGCACACCCAGCTGATCGAGATTGGTCAGCGCCAACATCAGATAATTGAAGCCTTCCCTGCCGCTGTAATCCCCCTGCTGCAGGCGCAGCTGGTCGCGGTAGCGCAGGGCAGCTTCATAAAAAGCCTGACCACTGGCCAAAAGCAGCGACTTGCGATCAAAAACAGCCCGCACACGACTGATAAAGGCGGCATCGCTCACCTGCCACAGGCGGCAGCGCAACTGCGGTCCACAGGCATATTCGGCCAGCGGCGGACGCTGTTTTTCAGCAGCGGACAAGGCTTCGAGCACACAGCAGGTATCCGAATAGAGTGCGACCGGTATCTGGGTTTGCAGTGCTCTGTCCCTGAGGGCAGCGAATTCCTCGGCCACGTCGGTCGGCCGCGACCGTTCGTGAGACAGAACCACGCCGGCGGAAAAATCCTCCAGCCGCACTCTGGCGATTACACCGCTGTGACAGCATCGGACCGCCGCATCGCTGCCACACCGCAACTCGTACAGAAACAGACCACTATCAGCCAGAGGCCGCAGCAGATCATCGGGCAGCCCGATGGCACCACCTGTCAGTGACAAGCCAGCGACATCGGAGGTTTTCGTCAGCAGAGCTGCCGCCAACGCCTCTTCATGACAGGGCGGCAGCAAAGCGGCCGCTGGCGGGGCATCAACGATGCGCTGCCATGCGGTGAAAGGAAGAACCTGTGCCATAATCTCCTATTCGGCCTTCAAGCAGCCTGGCAGCTGCCGGAACTGAGGGCCACGGACAACTATTTGCCTCGCAACCCGTGGAAAATTAGGCTAGAATCCGCCCCGGCAAACGTGCGCATCATATAAACAGACCGCCGTTTGAGTTGCAAGCAAAAAGCCCGGCCGGCCACGCCTCAGACTCCAGCGCCAGCCAGCGAAACACAGGAACCCGCATGGCCGACCACCCGATTGATCCCCTTGCCTTGTTGCAGAAATACTACCCGCCCCATAGCCGCGCTGGCACCATCCTGCTCAGCCACAGCCGCTGTGTCGCCCGGCGGGCGCTGGCCATCGCTGCCACGCTGCCACAACTGGATGCCAGCGAGCGAGCGTTTATCGAACAGGCCGCCCTGCTGCACGATATCGGTATTTTCTGCTGCCATGCGCCGGGGCTGGGCTGTTACGGCAGCGAACCCTACATCCGTCACGGTCTGTGCGGCGCAGCGATTCTGCGGGACGAGGGTTTGCCGCGCCATGCCCTGGTGTGCGAGAATCATATCGGTGTCGGCCTGACAGCCGCCGACATTGTCCGGCAGAAGTTGCCTCTGCCGGTCCGCGACATGGTGCCAACGGATCTGGCTCAACAGCTGGTGGCCTATGCCGACCTGTTCTATTCCAAAAACCCGCAGCAGCTGCAACACAGCCGCACCGCAGCGCAGGTTTGCGCCAGCCTGGCCAGCTTCGGCAACGACAAGGTGGCCCTGTTCCACACCTGGCAGCACCGTTTTGAACCTCAAACCGCAGGGGAGCCTGCATGATCCAGTTGTGCAATATTGGCAAGGTTTACGCCAACGGAGCCCCGGCTTTGCATGACGTCAGCCTGAAAATTCCCGCCGGCGACTTCGTCTGTCTCACCGGCGCGTCCGGCGCCGGCAAATCGACCCTGCTGCGCCTGCTCTACTGTGCTGAACGGCCCAGCCGGGGGCAGATTTTGCTGGGCGAACGCAACATCACCCGTCTGCGCCCGCGCCAGATCGCCCTGTTGCGGCGACAGATTGGCTTCGTGTTCCAGGATTTCAAGCTGCTGCTCAAGCGCAGCGTGTTCGAGAACGTCGCCCTGCCGCTGCAGGTGCAGGGTCTTGACCGGCAAACCATCCACAGCCGTGTCTACAAGATGCTGCAGTACGTCGGCCTCGAATACAAACTGCAGCGCACTCCACTGGAGTTGTCTGGCGGCGAGCAGCAGCGCGTTGCCATCGCCCGGGCCATGATTGGTCAGCCGCGTCTACTGCTGGCGGACGAACCCACCGGCAATCTCGACAATGAGCTGGCCGGAGAGATCATGGAAATGTTTGAACGCATCAACCTTCTCGGCACCACGGTGCTCATCGCCAGCCACGACCGGGAACTGGCCCAACGCTTTGTCCGCCGCACCATCGTCCTTAAGGACGGCCACATCCTCAGCGATCAGCGTCTGGCCCAGGCCCGCCCGCAGAACAGGGAGGACTGATGGAACGCCTGCGCTATTTTCTGCGCCGTACCCTGCTGAGCATGCGGCAGAGCCCCCTGTTGTGCGGCGCCACCATCGGCACCGTCACCATCGCGCTGATGCTGCTGGCCTTCTTCACGCTGGTAGTGCTCAACATCCAGACCCTCACCCGCCAGTGGAACCGCGATATCCAAGTGGTGATCTACCTTGATCAGGTGCCGGCCGGCGACAGTCTCGACCGCTGGCAACAGCAGATCGCCGCTTATCCCGAGGTCGAACGGGTTCAATACGTCTCCCAGGAAGAAGCCTTCGACCGTTTTCGCCAGCGCCTCGGCCAGAACGCCGACCTGCTCGACGGCCTGCTGCCTGAAATCCTGCCGGCTGCCCTTGAGGTGGAGCTGACCCAGCAGGCTCGCAACCGGGCCATGGCCGAGGCCTTGGTGGAACGATTGCGCCAGCAACCGGCCTTCAGCGACCTGCGTTACGGCCAGCAATGGCTGGAACGCTACGATGCCTTTTTGTTCCTGCTGCGGCTGACAGGCGCCCTGGCTGGCGGTTTTCTCCTGTTCGCCACCCTGTTTGTCATCGCCAACACCATCAAGCTAACCATCTACGCCCGCCGCGACGAACTGGAAATTCTCAGTCTGATCGGCGCCACGCCCCTGTTCATAAAGATCCCCTTTCTGGCCGAAGGCGCTCTGCAGGGCGCCCTCGGCGCCCTGCTGGCATTGGGCGGCTGCCATGCCCTGTACTACTTCTTCTTAAAGAAGGGCCTCAGCGCCCTACTGACCACGGCGGCAGCCGGCAATATCCATTTTCTGCCGCTGTCACTGCAACTGGGACTGGTCGGTCTCGGGCTGTTGCTCGGCCTGCTCGGCAGCATGCTACCGCTGCGCCGCTTCCTGCGGATCTGACCATGATCAGGCTTCCTTCTGGCCGCCACCGGCGCCCATTTTTATGCCAGCTGTTGTTGCTCGCCTTGCTGCTTGTACCCAGTCTGAGGCCGCCGCTGGCCGCCGACGAACTGGCCAGCAAGCAAAAGCAGCTGAAGCAGATGCAGCAGCAAATCAGCGCCACCAGTGGTCAGCTGGCCCAGAAAACCCGTGCCGAACACTCCACCCTGCAACAGCTGGAACAGCTGCAGAACCGGGTGACCGGCAGTCAGCGGCAACTCGATGCCGCCAGCACCGAACTGGCGCAGCTGCGCCAGCAGGTCAGCGAAGCCCAGCTGCAGATCGACCAATACGAACAGGTTCTGCAACAGGCCCGCGGCGCGGTGGTCAAACGCCTGCGTGCCCTCTACACCAGCGATGACAGCAGCAGTCTGTGCCTGCTGTTTTCCACTGAATCTCCCCTGACGCTGGCGGAAAACGCCGATTTTTTGCGCCGCATCACCGCCCACGACCAGGCCCTGCTGCACAGCTACCGTGACCAGTTACAGCAAAGCCGTCAGGTTCGCCAGACCCTGCAACAACAGCTCGAACGCCAGCAACAACTGCTCGACCAACAGCAACGCCAGCGACAACAACTGCTGGCCGATCAGAAAGAGAAGGAGCAGCTGATCCGCCAGATCCGCAATGACAAGGCCAGTCTGGCCGGTGTTCTGGCCGAGTTGGAAGAACGCTCACGCAGTCTGGCCAATCTGGTCGATACCCTCAAACAACGCCAGCGCGACAGCTACCAGCCACGTGGGCAGCGCTTTGCCCAGGCCCGCAGCCAGCTGCCCTGGCCTTCAACTGGCAAGGTCCGCCAGGAATTCGGCACCTTCACCCAGCAGGGACTGGGCACCGGAGTCAAGAGCAACGGTCTGGAAATCGCTGCCCTGCCGGGCAGCCCTATCAAGGCCGTCTGGCCCGGCCAGGTGGTCTTTGCCGGACCGTTCAAGGGCTATGGCGAGCTGTTGATCGTCGACCACGGCGACCAGTATTACAGCCTCTACGCCCAGACTCGCGACCTGCGGGTCGGCAAGGGGGATCGGGTCGACAGCGGCACGGTTCTGGCCCTGTCCGGCTACGACCAGCGCGACAGCTATCATTTTGAAATCCGCCACCGCGGGACCCCGGTCAACCCGCGGCAATGGCTCAAACCCCGTTGACCGCGAATCTTCTCAGGTATCCAACCATGAAACTCTCCGGAACAAACCGGCTGGCGAGCAACCACCGCTCAACCGCTGTCGTGTTGGTCGCCATGCTGGTCATCAGCCTGCTGCTGGGCCGGCCGCTCTCGGCCACCGCCCAGACCGTTGATGATTACGCTGCCCTCGACCTGCTGGCTGACATCCTTTTTCTGGTGCAACAAAACCATGTCGACGCCCACAAGCTGGATCAGCTGGTCGATGGTGCCGTCCGCGGTCTGCTGACCAGCCTCGATCCCCATTCCGAGTACATGAATGCTGACGAATTCAGCGAGGCCCTGATCGACACCGAAGGCAGCTTTAATGGTCTGGGCATTGAAATCAGCGTCAAGGACGACAGTATCATCATTATTGCCCCCATCGATGGCACGCCGGCCCAACGCGCCGGCATCCGCCCCGGCGACCGCATCAGCGCTATTGACGGCCTGGCCACCAGTCAGATGGGCATTCATCAAGCCCTGCAGAAGCTGCGTGGCCCCATCGGCAGCGTCGTCCGTCTGCAACTGCAGCGCGATCAGCAAAGTGCTCCTCTTGATCTGGAACTGCGCCGGGAAAAAATCGAGCTGACCAGTGTTCAGGGCCGTCTGCTACCGGCAACGCCGGGCGGACCCGCCGCCATCGGCTACCTGCGCATCAGCCAGTTTCAGAAGAACACCGCAGCCCAGCTACTTCCTGAGTTGCAACGTCTGCGCCAGCAGGCTGGCAACCAATGGCTCGGGCTGATTCTCGATGTCCGCAACAACCCTGGTGGCCTGCTGGATCAGGCAGTGGCCATCACCGATCTGTTTCTCGACGGCGGGCTGGTCGTTTCCACCCGCGGCCGCCGGCCACAGGACGAACTCCAGTTCACCGCCGAAAAAACTGCCACCGAACCGGATTACCCGCTGGTGGTCCTGATCAATGAAGGCAGTGCCAGCGCCAGCGAAATCCTCGCCGGCGCCCTGCAGGATCATCGCCGGGCGTTGATCGTCGGTGTCACCAGCTTCGGTAAGGGCTCGGTTCAGGCGCTGATTCCACTCAGCAATGGTGGCGGCCTGCGGCTGACCACGGCCTATTACTACACGCCCAATGGCCATTGTCTGCAGGCCCGTGGCATCATTCCCGATCTCGTCGTACCCCAGGGCCAGTGGCAGACCAGCGCCGCCGGCCCGCCCGTCCGTGAAGCCAATCTGCCGCAGCCGACAGCCGTTCGGCCGGCCGAACTCTATCCACAGATCACCACCAGTGATCCAGCGGACACGGAGCTGTTGCGCCAGGATTTTCAGCTGTTTTCCGCGATCAACCTGCTGATCGGCTGCCAGCGGCTGACCGGTGAGGCGCCCAGCCGGGCACCAGGCGGGCAGCCATGAGTTCGCCAAACAAGAACAAACCAAAAAAGTCGCGGGCAAGCCGGCGGCGGCGTAAAAGTCGCCTGCTGCGCCGCTGGACACCGACCCGCCTCAGCCTCGCTGTCATCCTGCTGCTGACCGCCGTCTTGCTGGCCATCTTACTGTGGCTGGCTGGTCGCCCCCAGCCCGCGCGACATTCCGTGCCAACGCCGGCAGCCCCCGTGATCACCCCGGTCAGGCCGTTCATTGCGCCGCCTCCTGCCAGCCCGGCCGTCGTCATCCCGCCACCGGCAACCGTGCCTGCGCCGGTCCTTTCACCCTGGCCGGAGGAACCGCCGGCTAGCGAAATCGAGCCGCCACCAGACCCGGCTCAGCTGCCGCTCGCCCCCGCCACTCCAGCCACACAGGTGATCAAGCCACCGCCTGCCACACCACCGCTGGTCCTGCCGTCACGCGGCAGCACTCCGGTGCGGCTGGCCATCATCATGGACGATGTCGGTGAAAACCTGCAGCGTGCCCGTCAGGTGCTGGCATTGAATCTACCGGTCACCCTGTCCATCATTCCCGGCCTGAGCCACTCCCGCACCATCATGGAACTGGCCCAGCGTCAAGGACACGAAGTCATGGTACATCTGCCCATGGAGCCACTGGGCTATCCGCAGACGGATCCCGGTCCCGGCGCCCTGCTGCTCAGCCTGGACGGCACCGAAATCAGACATCGTACCCGCGCCTTTCTGTCCCAGCTACCAGCGGCAACAGGGTGCAACAACCATATGGGTTCGGCCTTCACCCAGGATGCCGCCTGTATGCAGGCCGCGCTGGAAGAGATCGCCAGGGCCGGACTGTTCTTCATCGACAGCCTGACCAGCCCGGCCTCCGTTGCCGCGGATCAGGCCCGCCAGCTGGGCATCGCTACCGCCCGACGGGATGTATTTCTTGACAATGTGCAGGATGTTGCCGCCATTAGCCGGCAGCTCGATCAGCTGCTGCGCCGTGCCCGGCAGCAGGGTCAGGCCATCGGCATCTGCCATCCCCACAAAGAAACCGTGCTGGCCCTGCAGGCGTTTGCCCGTCAGGTGCGCCACAGCGATATCGAGGTGGTCCCCGCCTCGGCACTGGTGCATTAGCCGGAGGTTGAAAACGTCCCGCCCGGGGCTTTTTTCAACGACACCTGCCGGAAATGCGCTTTTTCGTCTTGCTCACAAAATCAATCCATGACGGAGCAATGATTGATTTTGGTCGCCCAGTCATGGTTTTTACAGGCTGTGTTTCATTAGCCGGTTAGCCAGCAAGGCTAAGGCTCCACCAGAACCCAGGAGGATTGTTCATGCCACCCTGCCCGTCCTCTACGCTGCCACCCGACACACCTATACTCAGCGTCAGCCGCCTGGTCGATCTGCTCAAGGAGGTAATCGAGGACAATCTGGCGCAGGTCTGGCTGCGCGGCGAACTGTGCAACCTGTCCCGTCCGGCTTCAGGCCACTGGTACTTTGCCCTCAAGGACGACACCAGCCTGATTCGTGCGGTGATGTTCCGTTCAGCCAACCGCACCGTCAGCTTCTTGCCGGCCAATGGTCAGCAGGTACTCTGCTGTGGCCGGGCCAGCCTTTACCGCGAACGGGGAGATGTCCAGCTGCTCATCGACCGAATGGAACCCGACGGTATCGGCAGCCTGCAGCTGGCCTTCGAGCAACTTAAAGCCCGCCTGCAACAGGAAGGGCTATTTGCCACAGAACGCAAAAAACCGCTGCCGCCCTACCCCGGGAGTATTGGCCTGATCACCTCGGCCAGTGGCGCGGTACTGCACGACATCCGCACCGTATTGCGGCGACGCGCCGCCGGTGTGCGCCTGATCCTGCGACCAGTGCTGGTCCAGGGCGAACAGGCGCCAGAGCAGATCTGCCAGGCGCTGGCCGATTTCAACCGCTTGGCCCAAACCGATGTGCTGATCCTGGCGCGCGGTGGCGGCAGTCTCGAAGATCTGCAGGCCTTCAACGACGAGCGGGTAGCACGGGCCATTGCGGCCTCACGCCTGCCGGTGATCAGCGCGATTGGCCACGAGACCGACTACAGTATCGCCGATTTTGTCGCCGATCTGCGCGCGCCGACGCCCAGCGCCGCCGCCGAACTGGTGGTGCGCAATCGCTGTGAACTGGAACAGCATCTCGATCAACTTGACGGCCGGCTGCGCCGCGGCCTGCGCGGTCGCCTGCAGCAAACCCGCCAGCAGCTTGACGCCCTACAGCGTCGCCTGCGTCATCCCCGCCAGACCCTGCAATGGCAGCGCGACCGTCTGCACTGGCTGCGGGCAGGATTGCAGCAGGCGCTGCAGCAACAGCTTGACCGGCGCCATCAACAGCTGGCGCTGGCCTGCCAGCGCCTTGATGGGCTCTCGCCCCTGCGAATTCTGGCGCGCGGTTACACACTGGTTGAGCAGGATGATGTTCAGGCCAGACCCCTGAGCCGGGCAACGGGTCTGCTTGCCGGGCAACGGGTCTGGCTGCGTTTTCACGATGGCCGGATTCCCGCCCGCCTGGAACAGGACGGCCCAGCGCAGCACCCTTGACGGCACCGCTGTGCTGCTGCCATAATTGCAGCTTATGCCTGACGGGCGAACACCCCCGATTCCGTTGCGATCATTTTGGGCAGGACGCTGAAATAAATGACGCCTTCGGCAAAAGCATCCGGCTGAAGGGGACAACCGAACCGGCTCCATCCAGGCATAAGCTTGGTGAACAATGAGGTAGTCTTCGCGAGGCCAAAGCCACAAAACGATGGCAGCAGTGAAGCCTTTGATGTGTTGGCGTGCCGCTATCTGCATCTCAATCAGCCTGATTCCGGGAGGACACCGGCCATGGCCAAAACGGTCCGTTTTGAAGACGATCTACAACAGCTGGAACGCTGCGTCAATCAGCTTGAGGACGCCGAGCTGTCACTGGAAGAGGCTCTGAAGCTTTATGAAGCCGGCGTCAAATGCGCCGAACGCTGCCGCAAAGCCCTGGCACGGGCCGAAAGCCGCCTGGAACTGCTTGACCGGCAAGACGACGGCCAGCTGATCTGCCGCCCGGCAACCGATCCCGATGAGGAACTTCGCTGATGGATTTGACCGCTTACCTCAACGAACAACAACAACAGATCGACGCCGCCCTCGATGCCCGGCTGCCACAACCACAGCAACGCCCAGGCCGCCTGCACGAAGCGATGCGTTATTCGGTGTTCGCCGGCGGCAAACGCCTGCGGCCGATTCTGATGATTGCCGCCTGCCAGGCGGTCGGCGGCCAACCGAACCAGGTGCTCGACGCAGCCTGCGCTCTGGAAATGATTCATACCTATTCGTTGATTCACGACGATCTGCCCGCCATGGACGATGATGATCTGCGCCGTGGTCGCCCGACCAGCCACCGTGTCTATGGTGAAGCCTTGGCCATTCTGGCCGGCGACGCCCTGCTCAGCGAAGCCTTTGTCTGGCTGACACGGCCCTGGCCGGGAATCGCCGCCGAACGCCAGTTGCGCGCCACCCAGCTGATTGCCAGCGCCTCGGGCGCTGCCGGGATGGTGGCGGGGCAGGTCGCCGACATGGAAGCCGAAGGACAGGCCGTTGATCTGGCAACCGTCGATTTCATCCATCACCACAAAACCGGCGCCCTGATCCGCGTCGCGCTGCAGGCTGGGGCACTGATCGGTGGCGTCGACGAAACCGGCCTGAAACAGCTGAGTCTGTTCGGCGAAAAAGCCGGCCTGGCTTTCCAGATCGCCGACGATCTGCTCGACGTCGAGGGCCAGCAGGAACAGCTCGGCAAGGATACCGGCCGCGACGCCGCCCGCGGCAAGGCCACCTACCCGGCAGTGCTCGGCATCGCCGAATCCCGCGCCCGGGCCAGCCAGCTGCACAACCAGGCACTGGCCCTGCTTGAACCCTTCGGGCCGGCAGCCGAACCGTTGCGCGCCATATCCGCCTACATCATCGAACGCCGACATTGATCAAAGTACCGGCACTTCCGGTTTTTCGCGGGAATCTCTCATGTCCACATTGCTCCGACAACTCAAGGGTCCGCAGGATCTCAAACAGATGACGCTGGTCGAGTTGCACCAGCTGGCCGATGAACTGCGCGGCCAGATCATCGACACCGTCTCCAGAACCGGCGGCCATCTGGCCAGCTCTCTCGGCATTGTCGAACTGACCCTGGCCCTGCATTATGTGTTTAATTCACCCGACGACCACCTGGTGTGGGATGTCGGCCATCAGGCCTACGCTCACAAGTTACTTACCGGCCGGCTGGAGCGTTTTGACAGTCTGCGCCAGCTTGACGGCATCAGCGGCTTTCCCAAACGGGCCGAGAGCCCGCACGACTGCTTCGATGTCGGTCATTCGAGCACCTCGATCTCGGCGGCCCTCGGCATGGCGGTGGGCCGCGACAGCAAACGCAAGCACAACAAGGTGGTGGCAGTCATTGGTGATGGTTCCCTGACCGCCGGTCTGGCCTTCGAGGCTCTCAACCATGCCGGTCACCTCGACCGCGACCTGATCATCATCCTCAATGACAACGAGATGTCGATTTCAGCTAATGTCGGGGCGTTGTCATCGTTTTTAAGCCGCAAGATGACCTCGCGTTTTTTCGTTCGCTTTAAACGCGAAACGGAAAACTTCCTCAACAGTGTGCCGCGTTTCGGCAAGGATCTGGTGCAGCTGGCCAAACGCACCGAGGATTCATTCAAGGCCTTTGTTACCCCGGGCATGCTGTTTGAGGCCTTCGGCATCGAATATGTCGGCCCTATTGACGGTCATCAGCTCGACGAGGTCATCGAAACCCTGCAGAATGTCTCGGCGCTCAAGGGGCCGACGCTGGTGCATGTGCTGACCCGCAAGGGCAAGGGCTATCTGCCGGCAGAACAGAACCCGTCACTGTTCCACGGGGTCGGCCCATTCGACAAACTCAGTGGTCAGGTGGTTGAAGCGTCGGATAAAAAACCTAGTTATACCGATGTATTCGGTGACTATCTGTGCCAGCTGGCCAGTGAACAGCCACGTCTGGTTGCCCTGACCGCCGCCATGTGTACCGGCACCGGCCTGGTACCTTTTGCCAAACGTTTCCCGGAACGCTTCTTCGACGTCGGTATTGCCGAGCAGCATGCCGTTACCTGCGCCGCCGGCATGGCCTGCGAGGGACTCAAACCGGTGGTGGCCATTTATTCAACCTTCCTGCAGCGGGCCTACGACAACGTGCTGCACGATGTCTGCCTGCAGAATCTGCCGGTCATCTTCGCGCTGGATCGCGGTGGGCTGGTCGGGGCCGACGGCCCGACCCATCACGGGGTGTTCGATTTCAGCTTTCTGCGCCACATCCCCAACCTGACACTGGTTGCCCCGCGCGACGAGATCGAACTCAAGCGTGCCATGCTCAGCGCTCTGGCCAGCCCCGGTCCCTACGCCTATCGTTATCCGCGAGGCGAGGTGCGCGGGCTGGCCGAGCCGGAGGCCATCAGCCCCCTGCCCAATGGCAAGGGTGAGCTGCTGCGCCCCGGCACATGCGCCTGTCTCGTCAGCCTCGGCACCTGCGCCGAGGAGGCTCTGGCGGCTGCCGAACTGCTGGCCACCGAAGGTCTTGAGCTGGCCGTGGTGGATGCCCGGTTCCTCAAACCCCTTGATGAAGAACTTATTCTGGCGCAACTTGATACCTGCGGCGCGCTGATTACACTGGAGGAAAACGTGCTGGCCGGCGGTTTCGGCAGTGCCGTACTCGAACTGCTGGAACAGCACGGCCGTTATGAACCGCTGTTGCGACTGGGGCTGCCCGACCAGTTCGTCGAGCAGGGCAGTCAGAGCCAGCTGCGGGCCCGCTACGGACTCGATGCCACGGGCATTGCCCGCCAGATAAAGGATTTTCTGGCCCGGCTGAATCGGCCGGCTAAAGGAGGTCGTCCATGAATGCCGCTGCCCTGAGCCATATCCGCACGGTCAAACAACTGGTGCCGCCACGCGGTCTGTCTCAGGAAATCATCCGTGTGGTTACCGACGACCAGGCTGATCTGGTTGATCTGGTCAGCATCATCAATAAGAGTCCGACCATCGCCGCGCGCCTGCTGCGCTGCGCCAATTCCGCCTATTACGGTCAGCGTGGCGAAATTGCCACAGTGCGCGAAGCCATCATTCGGGTGCTGGGCCTGAGCATTACCCGCAGCCTGACCCTGGCCATGGCCCTGACCAGCGGACTCAATACCCGCACGGTGAAAAGCTTCGATCAACAACGCTACTGGTTCACCGCCGTGACCACTGCAGCCCTGGCGCAAGGCCTGTCGCATTACCTGCGCCAGCGGGAAAAACCCTCGCCAGCAGTGGCCTACACCACCGGCCTGATTCATAACATCGGACTGCCGGCTCTGGTTCACTGCTTTCCCGATATTCTTGAGCCACTACTGCAGGACAATCATCGGCCCTTGAGTGAGCGACTCCGTCAAACACTGGGTTTCGATCATCGACAAGCCTCGGCCGTACTGGCGCGCAGCTGGGATCTGCCGGCCAGTATTGTCATCGCCCTGGAAGGCACCAGCGCCGACGCGGTCCAGGATGCCGGTTGGGCTCTGGCCCAGGTGACCGATCTGGGAACCCGTCTGGCCGAGGCCCTTTATCAGGGATCGTCCATTGATCCAGCCAGCTTCTACACCGATCCCGCACTGCTCGACCTAGCCCAGTTGCGCAAGGTCGTACACGAGGTGGAAGGTCAGCTGGAGAGCTTCAGCGAAATGGCCCAACTCATCGCCGGAGGCGAATCCGCATGAAACCTCCGCTATTGCCGCTGACCGATGCGGTCATCGATCTGTCAACCACCTTCGATGAACTGCTGTTCTCGCTGTCGGCCCTTCAGCGACTGGCGGAACTGCCGGTTCATCGTTTCGACCGTCAACAGTTGCTGCACCAGGCTCTACTTATTGCCTTTGACAGCTTTCAGGCCCAACGGGCCGCCTACTACACCCTGCCCGGTCAGCCCCAGGCGCGAATCGGCACCGTGCTGGTGATGCAGCAGGGCACTATACCGGCCCAGGAACCCTGCGACTGCATGGAGGAATATTGCATCCAGCAAGTACTGGAAACCCAGAAAATGCAGAACAGCCTGGCCTGTGCCAGCACAATGGACTGTCCGCAACAGGATCTGAGCCGCCACCTGCTCGGCATCCCCCTGCTTTGCCAAGATACCCTCGGGGGCGTGCTGTTGCTGAGCCGGCCAGCAGCGGTCCCGTTCAACGACTGGGACCAGCGCCTGATCCGCTTGTTCTGTCTGTTGCTCGGCCAGCAATATGGCCTGTGCCAGCAAAGCGGCTAGGCACACCAAAGCCCCGACGTAGCTCTCGCTCCTATTTGACTCTGTTTCAGACAAAACAACCCGCCCTGGATAAACCGGAGCGGGTTGTTTTGTTTTCTGCAGTACGGCTTGCCAAGGCTGGCGTTCTAACCAACAGGACGACCCTGCTAGCCCTGCGCCGCGATACAGGCCTCGGCAGCAGCCACATCCTCGCGACAGCCAATGAACACCGGGGCGCAGTCATCGATTTTCTGGGGTACCAGATCAAGAATCGGCCGATGTCCGTCCGACGCGGCACCACCGGCTTGCTCGACCAAAAAGGCCATCGGATTAAGTTCATAGAGCAGCCGCAGCTTGCCCCGCGGCCGGTTTTGCAAATGGGGGTAGAGAAATACTCCCTTACCCTTGATCATCACCTGATTGATATCGGGGACAAAACCGCCGCTATAACGCAGCTTGTAACCTCGCTCCTCCAGTGAGCGGACAAAGGCTTCGGTGCCAGGAGTGTAAAGATTGCGCTGGCCACCGGGCGAGTAGATGCCACTGCCACCATCAATGCGCACATGCTCCTGCACCAGGGAATATTCCATCAGCTGGTTCATGGCAAATTCATGCACGCCGTTGCCGGTGGAATACATGAGAGTGGTACGTGGGCCATAGAGAATATATAGGGCGGCAACCTGCTGGCGACCAGGCTGCAGCAGATTGTCACCGGCATAAATGGACACGATGGTGCCAACCGCCAGATTGACATCCACCAGCGAGGAACCATCGAGAGGATCGTAAGCCACCGAGTAGTACGGCCCCTCCTGCTCCGGGTGAAAACGAAGGATATCACCGCTTTCCTCCGACACCAGCGAGGCCACCACGCCGGAATACTTCAGGCGTTTTTCCAGGATGCGATCCGCCAGCACATCCAGTGCCAGCTGCTGCTCACCATAGAGATTCGAGGTGCCGGCCACGCCCAGATCGCCGGTACGGATGGAGTTGATGATATACTTCGATGCCTCGGCAATCTCGGTAATCAGACGGGTCAGATTGCGGTCAACCGCCTGTTCACGCAGATGGCGGCGCAGATCGATCTGGAATTTGGTCTGTCCTCGTTCGGCCATGGGGTCTCTGTCTCCCGGTCTCAAGGGTGGGAAAAAGGGGATAGGGTCAAGGGGTCAGTGGGCTGGCGGGTGCTGAAGCGGCAGACCGCTGCACAGCAAGGTGGCGGCCACTACCGCCAGCGGAATGGTCAGCAATTGGATCAGCGGCACCAGCAGCAGGGCGAACACGGCCAGGGCAAACCCCAGCCATAAACCACGGCGGCGAGCGACAAAACGCCGCTGCACGGCAAAACCAAGAGCCTTGCGACCAAACACAAATCCCGTGTACTCGATGACCAGAAAATACAGGGTCAACAACAGGGAGCCGGCTGCCGACAGGGGCGCGCCCAGCAGCGGAATCAGCGCCAGCGACAGACACAGCACCAGCGCAATGACAAACAGTGACAACTTACGCACTTCATCAAACAGACTGCGACCGGCATCACGCAACAACCGCCGCAGCGAAAAGGGCGTGTCTGCCTCGGCGCCACTAAGCAGTTGCTCCGTACGCTCGGACAGCAGTTCGTTAAAGGGCGCGGCAATCAGGTTGCCCACCAGGGTGAAGCTGAAAAACACCAGCACCAGTGTCACCAGGGCCGCCAAAAGCGTCACCAGCCAATCCAGCACCTGCCACCACCAGCCTTCGTGCCCGCTGAGATAGCGTGCCGTCAGCTCATCGAACAAGCCGGCCCCGAAATAAAACACCAGGGCAAAGGTCAGCACATTGATGACAAAGGGTGTTGCCACATAACGCAGCAACGCTGGATGGGCGCGCAAAAAACGCGCAGCCTGTAGCGGTGCTGTCAATCCATGCACCAGATCAGCTATAAAGAGCGGTGGTTTCACTGTCCATCCTTTCCTGCGGATTACTCAGACTGACAATCTTGTAGCGGAACCGGTTCCCTGGACAGAAGTTTAGCTTACGCCGCCTGACGGATTTCATCGGGTGATCTGAAGCCGTTTTTCTCAACACGCCATTCGCTGTTGTAAAGCTCCACGAAGGTCATCACGGCTTCGCGAACGTCGGTGATGTTACGGAAAACCCGGCCATAGATGGCCTGCTCTTTCAAGGTGCGGTTGAACCGTTCGGCAACTCCATTGGTCTGGGGTTCGGCAACAAAGGCAAAGCTGGGAGTGATCCCCCAGAACTTGATCTGGTTCTGAAAATGGTCTGAGAGGTACTGGGTGCCGTGATCCATGCGCAGGGATA